>CBDTYJ010000383.1:0-2559 GCA_965364575.1 uncultured Gammaproteobacteria bacterium | reverse complement strand
GCTCCCCAGCTTCGCCATGCGTCTGGTGGCCTTGTTCGACAAGACGGCCCGGCTGGGCCTCAACGATCTGGATGTCCGTCAGAACGTGGATAATTCGAAGATCAAAGAGGTTCTCGGCTGGGAGCCGCTGGATCTGGAGGAAATGGTGGTCGCCATGGGTGAGAGCTTTATCAGGTACGGAGTGGTGACGCCGCCGGACTGAAGGCCCTGCTGCCCGAGGCGTGACACGAATCCTGCCCGTCGGTGTCATTCCCGGCTCCCGGCATCCCGGCTTCAGCCCAGGGTCGCATCCAGGAACATCATGATCGCGAACCCGCCGAGCAGGGCGAAGGTGGCGAGGTTCTGGAACCCGCCTCGATGCGTCTCTGGGATGATCTCGTCGCTGATGATGAACAGCATGGCGCCGGCGGCGAACCCCAACGTCCAGGGCATGATCGGCGCAGCAAGGGCGACCGCGGCACTGCCGAACAGACCGCCGGCAGGCTCCGCGAGGCCGGTTGCGAATGCCACCAGGAATGACTGGGTCTTCGAGTAGCCGATCGCCACCAGGGAAACGGCGACCGCCAGACCTTCGGGGATATTCTGGATACCGATGCCCGTGGCCAGAGACACACCATTGCTGAAATCACCACCGGCAAAGCCGACGCCCACGGCCATCCCCTCCGGGAAGTTGTGCAGGGCGATGGCGATCACGAACAGCCAGATGCGGCTCAGGTCCTCGACGTCAGGACCTTCGCGTCCGGCAAAGAAGTGTTCATGGGGCACGTAGCGGTGGATCGTGAACAGCGCCACCGCCCCCATCAGCAACCCGAGGATCACGATCAGTACGGCCGCCTCGCGGCCGCCGAACTGTACCTCGCCATATTCGATCGCGGGCAGCAGGAGCGAGAAGAAGGTAGCCGCCAGCATGATGCCCGCCGCCGCGCTGAGCATCCCATCCTCCATCTTGTCCGACAGTGTCCGGACGAAGAACACGCCCAGAGCGCCGACACCCGTGCCCAGGCCCGCCAGCAGACTGGCGAGGAATCCGATCAAGATGATATTCGTGTCGGCCAAGGTATCGTCGGCAGGAGTCGGGCTGTGCGGGCAGTGTTCGGGTCTTATCCGGGTCGAAAACAAGAGTACCGCACCGCCTCGACAAACTTAATCGAAGTCACGGATCCGGTCCCGGAATCGGGCCCGTCCTGAACCGCGGCTTCTGACAGCTTATCTGATCATCTTCTATACTGTCAGACTGGGGAATCGCCCCGGTGCCGGCACATCGGGCGCCTGGCGCAGAGACATATCCAGGGGGGGAGCCAATGAAAATCCATCGATCAGGGCTGGCGGCGACGCTGGTTTGTCTTGCTTTCGGTATGGGGAACACGGCCTGGGCAGACTACGTCGCCTATTCGGTCAGCGAGGACGGGCGGCAGCCGCTGCCCGAGC
Organism: uncultured Gammaproteobacteria bacterium; assembly: GCA_965364575.1. Lineage (GTDB taxonomy): Bacteria > Pseudomonadota > Gammaproteobacteria > Steroidobacterales > XN24 > CAMYOC01. The sequence continues at coordinate 1,131 of CBDTYJ010000383.1, read as the reverse complement.
AGATCGACGATATCGAGGCGAAGTATCTGCTGAACGTGGACTGGGGCGCGTATGCGGGCCGCAAGGCCAGGCTCGGCGTGCTGGAGGTGGACAACAACAGTTCCGCAGGCTCGTTCAAGGTCTCGGGCCCGGACGGCGATTACGAGTACGAATACCAGGGCGCGGGCAGCAACACGGTCCCGGTCAACGGTATCGAAGCCATCGTCATCGATTCGCTGAACCGCACCGGCCGCTTCCGACTGGTCGAGCGCACAGAGTTGAGCAGCGTGCTCGGCGAGCAGGACCTGGCGGCCTCGGGTCGGGTCGCGGCACCATCGGGCGCCAAGACCGGCAAGGTCCTCGGTGCCGAATTCCTGGTCCAGGTGGTGATCACCGACTACGAATCCGACGTCGGCGGCAAGACGACCGGACTCGGCGGTTTCGCCTCCAAGGTGCCCCTTCTGGGCGGCGTCAAGATGAAGAAGGGCCACGGACGGGTCGGGCTCAATGTGAGACTCGTCGACGCCGAGACCAGCGAGATCGTCTTCACCAAGCAGATCGAGTCGGTGATCAAGGAATCGGGCCTGACCTTCGGCGCCGCGGGCTACGGGGGTGGCGTCGGTCTGGGCGGCTTTATGAGCGAGTATTCCAAGACCCCGATCGGCCAGGCCGTCATCGCCGGCATCAACGAGGGTACGTTCGAACTGGTCAAACAGATCGGAGCACGGACTGCCGAGGGCTCGGTAGTCAAGGCCGATGCCAATCAGATCTTCGTCAATCTCGGCGCGGACTCGGTCGCCATCGGGGATACCCTGAGGGTGGTGGAGGAAGGCGAGGCGCTGATCGATCCGGAGACCGGCATATCCCTCGGCGGGTCCCAGACCGTGATCGGCGAGATCAGCATATCTCAGGTCAACGAGAAATATTCCATCGCCACACCGGTGTCATTGAGCAAGGTTCCGGCGCGGGGCGACAAAGTCGTGGCGACCAAAGCCGCGGAACCCCTGCAGTTCGCCAGCAGCTGGAGCCCGCCCTAGGGCCGCCTCGTCCGTAGAACACTGCCAAGGCGCGTGATCAGAGGAGCCAGTGAAGTCCTGTTGTGAATCCGGCTGCGCGGCGGAGTCGCTGCGAGATCAGCAGCGCGGCACCCTC
>CBDTYJ010000382.1:0-2573 GCA_965364575.1 uncultured Gammaproteobacteria bacterium | reverse complement strand
ATAAAGCCATGACCCTCGACCGCGAGCCCGCCCTCATCAGCCGCCTCACGCCGCATCCGCTGAGAGAAGAAATCTACGGTGAGCTCCACGCGCGGCCGACGCCGCTGCTGGAGGTGCCGCTGCGGGCCTCCCATCTGGTATTCCTGACAGACCTGGAGGAGATGGCGGCAAGCCATGCCCACGTTGTTCGATTGGCGAAGCGCTACACGACCACTGCGCCCACCCCGGACGCGAATCATTTCCACGGCGGGTTCGGCGGCTTCGATCTGCGCTGGGAGAAACACACCGAGTTCTGCTCCCTGACGGTGCTGCGCCCCGGCGTCGGCCAGCAGCCCTTCGAGGACACCGCAATCAGCCTGCTGCCGGAGGACTGGGTGGATGCCATACCGGGCAAGCTGGTGGTGGCTGCTCACCTGAGCGTCCTGCCTCAGCAGTCGGCCGAGCCGGACAGCCGACAACTGGAGGACTGGTTCGAGGGTCAGCTCGTGGTCGGCAGCCGCCTGAGCGATGGCCGGGTGTCGGCCTGGACCACGTTCCGCATGCATCGCGACGGCTTCAGCCGTTTCCTGGTGCGCGACAATGGCCTCAGCCCGTACCAGGCGGGGCGCACGGTACAGCGGCTGCTGGAGCTCGAAACCTACCGGGTGATGTCGCTGCTGGCCTTGCAGGAAGCCCGCAAGCTCGCACCGGAGACCACCCGGCTGGACGAGGACCTGGCCGCGATCATGGATCGATTCATGACCATCGAGTCGGCGGACGACGAACGCCAATTGTTGTCCGACCTGTCCGGGCTGGCGGCGACCGTGGAACACCATCGCTCTACCACCAACTATCGCTTCGGCGCCACCCGGGCCTATTACAGCCTGGTGCAGGGGATCCTGGCCAATCTGAGGGAGGAGCATTATCCGGGCATGTCCAGCATGGCCAAGTTCCTGGACCGGCGGCTGGGCCCGGGCGTGCGCACCTGCTTCGCCATGGAGGACCGGCTGGAGAACCTCTCGCAACGGGTGGGCCGTGCGGGTGAACTGCTGCAGGCGCGGATCAACGTCACGATCGAGACCCAGAACCAGAGCCTGCTGGTCGCGATGAATCGCCGCAGCGGCCTCCAGCTGCGTCTGCAGCAGACGGTGGAAGGCCTGTCCGTGGCGGCGATCAGCTATTACACGGTGGCGCTGCTCAACATCCTGTTCGCCGCGCTTGAATCGGCCGGGGTCCCGCTGCGATCCGACATCGCAACGGGAATCTCCGTGCCGGTTGTGATCCTCGTGGTCTGGTCGCTGGTCCGGCGCATACGGCGCCACCTGGGCCGGGCGGACGACGCTCTGGCCGAATAGACCGTCCCCCGCGCCCGGTCACTCGCCGCGAAGTTCCAGGTCGTCGACCTCGTAGGGGTTCCCGTCCGTCGGCTCGCCGCCATTGCTGGCGGTACCCGGCAACATCTCGAAGGTCGGCGTGAATACCGCCAGCGTCTCGGCCAGCCGGGCGAGGATCTCCTCGTCGCCCTCGGCCTTGGCGGTGCCGTCGGCGATCTGCGCCCGGAGCGTCTTCACGCCCATCATCACCGTCTCCAGGTCGCTGCGGTCGATGGTAACGGTGAGATCCGCATCGTCGGCGACGAAACCCGGGATATTGGTCAGGGTCGCGTTGGAGAGTTCGACCACGAACTTCTCGCCGTTGTCCGGCGTGATGAGGTTGGCGGTGAATTCCATACCCTCAGCTTTTCGGCTGTCCATGCGGATGGCGACGAAATCCAGGAACAACTCGGTGGACATGGCGCGCACCACATCGGGCCCGGCCGAGCTGGGCGGAGCACCCGCGGGGATGCCGGACCGGAGTTCAAGAGCGCCCTGGAGGAAGCTGTTACGGATGCCGGGGTTTTCCTGCTGATAGCCGATCTGCTCGAACGCGTCGGCCAGCAGCGCCTTCGCTTCCCGGCTCTGCGGCTCGGCGTGGACCAGCTTGTCGAGGATCTCGGTGGCCTCGAGATACCGTCCCTCCCTAATTAGCTCCCGGCCCTTGGCCAGGATCTTCGGGGCGCCGCCCATCATCTCCACGTACAGCGGGGCGGAATCGGCGGGTGACAGGGGGATCAGCGTGGTCGGATTGCCGTCCCAGTAACCCAGATAGCGATTGATCACGGCCCGGCTGTTGTGCTCCGGCGAGCCGTGGTAGCCCCGGTTGTACCACTGGTCCGAGATGCTCTTCGGCGTCTCGTAGACATTGTGGATCTGGTTGATGGTCACGCCCTGATTGGCCAGATGCAGGACCTGGTTGTTGATATTGGCGTAGAGGTCACGCTGCCCGCGCAACACCTCCTGGATCCGCTCGTTGCCCCAGCGCGGCCAGTGATGCGAGGCCAGCATCACTTCGGCCCGTTTGCCGTACTTATACAGCGACAGGTTGATGTACTTGGACCAGGCCAGGGCGTCACGGACCTGCGCGCCCCGAAGCGTGTAGATATTGTGGAAGGTCCCGGTGACGTTCTCCGCGGGCCAGAACACGTTCGTCGCCGGGAACCAGGTGTGCATCTCCGACGGCGCCTCGGTGAACGGCGTGTTCATGAATTCCATCTC
>CBDTYJ010000381.1:0-2574 GCA_965364575.1 uncultured Gammaproteobacteria bacterium | reverse complement strand
CGCTGATCCTCATCCGGCAACGGACCCATGCCGGCCTGCAGATTGTCGAGCATGTGCGCAGGCCGCGAGGTTCCCGGGATGACGCAGGTGACGGCCGGCTGAGCCAGCACCCATTTGAGAAAGAACTGACCCCAGCTCGAGACGCCGAGTTCGCCTGCCCAGCCGGGCAGGTCTCTGCCGCGTACGCGGGCGAAGGTCTGACCCCGTTCGTAGGGCCGATTGACAAGCACCGCGATGCCCCGCTCCGCGGCCAGAGGCAGCAAGCGCTGTTCGGCATCGGGGGTGGCGATGGAGAAGTTGAGCTGGACAAAATCCAGCGTCTCGTCCCGCATCAGGGATTCGAGGTCATCGAAGGCGTCGACCCGGTAATGGGTGATGCCCACATACCGGATCTTCCCCTCTTCTTTCCAGCCGCGCAGAGTCTTTAACTGGGTGCGCCAGTCGACCAGGTTATGGACCTGCATCAGGTCCACGGTGTCGACGCCAAGCAGCCGGAATGAGGACTCCATCTGCGCGATACCCTGCTCCCGGCCCCGGGTCCAGACCTTGGTGGCGACGAATAGCCGCTCGCGCAGCCCGGCCGCCGTACTCAGATCGCCGACCACGCCCTCGGCACGTCCGTACATGGGCGAGGTGTCCACGACGCTGGCGCCATGCTCCACCATCAGGCGCAGCACCTCGGCCAGCGGGGCCCGGGCCTGCTCGTCGCTGCCCACATCGAACACCCGCGAGGTGCCCAGGCCGACCACCGGCAGCGACTCGCCGCTGGACGGGATCTGACGCCGGCGCAGCGCGTCGGGAGATGCGAGCAGCCTGCCGAACGGGGCCCAGCCGGCAAGGCCGCCGGCGGCCATCAGCTTGAGCAGATCGCGCCGGCTGATGCCGGATCGCGGGGAAGACGTGTCTTTTTGCATCGGATCCACCTCAGTCCTTCGGACCGCCCCGGGACGCAGCCGGTTCCGTCGGCGTCGCGACCGGATCTTCGCGGGATTCCAGCGAACGGCCGAGCCGCCAGGCGACCAATGCCCACAGGCCCGCCACCGGTGCCGCCGCCAGCGCGGTCTGACCCACACCCAGGCCGAGGGCGGCCAGCCCTGCGTAGACCCACGCGCTGACCACGTCCCCGCCCCGGTAAACCACCGTGTCGATGAAGTTCTTGGCCTTGTACTTGGCGCGCCGGCCCACCACCGTGAACAGCATCTCCCGGCATGGCCGCATCAGACCGTAGTTGCCGCCGCGTCGCACTACCTGGGCGATCACCAGCATCGACAGTACCGGTGCCACCCCGAGCCCGACGAACACCAGCACCATCAACACCGGAACCAGCGCGATGGCCGCGGGGACGCCCATGCGTCTCACCAGCCGGCTGGTGCCGAATATCTGCAGGGTGAGCGCGGTGACATTGACCGCAAGGTCGATGGCGGCAAAGACCGTCGTACGCTGCTCCGAACTGGTGAACAGATCCGATACGATGCGCGCCTGCTGGAAATAGAGGAAGGTGGCCATACTCGTGGTCAGCAGCATCAGCAGGCAGATACCCAGCAGATAAGGCGAACGCAGCACCAGGTAAAGACCTTCGAGGATCGAGCCGCCCATGGCCTGCTCCGCCTCGGCCCGGCGCTGGGCGCTGATCTCCCCACTCGCGGTGTGGACCACGCGATTCATGCACACCAGGGCCAGACTGAACAGCGCCACCGAAACCAGCAGCAGATTGTCCGCGCCCATCAGCGGTGAGAGTTGTGTGGTCAGAGCCGGCCCGGCGATCGCGCCCGTGCTGCCGCCGGCTGCGACGAAACCGAACAACCTCGCCGCCTGGCGGCGATCGAACAGATCGGCCATCAGGCTCCAGAACACCGAGACCACGAACAGGTTGAAGACACTGGCCCAGATGAAGAAGGCGCGGGCGGTGAAGACTCCGCCGATATCGCTGCGGAAACCGATCCAGAAGATCAGCATATTGGCGATGAAGAACAAGTAGACCGCCGGCAGGAAACGCCTTCTGCTGAAGCGCGCGGTGAGCGCGCCGAACAGCGGTACCGCGATCAGCATGACGACGAATGTGCCGGTAAACAGCCACTGCAGTTGATCGACACCGCCGCGGATCCCCATCTCGTCCCGCAGCGGCCGCACCACGTAATAGCCGGACAGCAGACAGAAGAAGTATCCGAAAGCCCACAGGGCCGGTCGTAATTCCTGCGGCCGGCAGCCGATAAAGCGGCTCAGCCGGTCGCCAGGCCTGGCTTTCATCCCCGGATGAGTGTTCACGGCAAACCGATCCTGCCATCGAGGAAGACGCTGCCCCGGCCGGGATCTTGCAGCCGGAATCGGCGCTCGCCCGGACCGTCGGTGGCCTCCAGGACGGCGGCACCCGGCAACAGCAGCGGCCGGCGGAAGTCCACGTGCAATCGGACCGGACCGCTACCGGCCGGCAGCAGCGCCGCGGCACAGCGGGCCAGCGACCACATGCCGTGGGCGATCGCCGCCCTGAACCCGAACGCCTTGGCCGTGATCCGAAAAAGATGGATCGGGTTGTAATCCCCCGAGGCCCGGGCATAGCGACGGCCGAGATCCGAT
>CBDTYJ010000380.1:0-2587 GCA_965364575.1 uncultured Gammaproteobacteria bacterium | reverse complement strand
CGGGCTCATCCTCACCTCGGTGGATGAAGACGGAGAGATCAGCCGCCTGCGCTTCCGTCGACAATCGCCGCCCCCCTCGATCCGTTAGTCTCCCGCTGACCCCGGCCATCCGGCTTGTCTTTGGCCGGGCGGTTCGCCTAATGTAGTGTGGGCTGCACACGCATCGCCAACGAAGTGCCGGACGGAGGAAATCCAGACCCATGATCGACGGCAACGACATGCTCCTGCTGGCCCGCATCCAGTTCGCGTTCACGGTCGCCTGGCACATCATCTTCCCCGCCTTCACCATCGGCCTGGCCAGCTACCTGGCGATGCTGGAAGGCCTGCATCTGAAGACCGGCCGCGACGTGTACATGAAGCTTTACCGGTTCTGGGTCAAGATTTTCGGCGTCTCTTTCGGCATGGGCGTGGTCTCCGGCCTGGTCATGAGCTACCAGTTCGGCACCAACTGGAGTCTTTTTTCCGAACTGACCGGCAACGTGCTCGGGCCGCTGCTGGGCTACGAAGTGCTGACCGCATTCTTCCTCGAGGCCTCGTTCCTGGGCATCATGCTGTTCGGTTACAACCGGGTCGGGCCAAAGCTCCATTTCGCCTCCACCGTCATCGTCGCCTTCGGCACGCTGGTCTCGGCGTTCTGGATCCTGGCGGCGAACAGCTGGATGCAGACGCCGGCCGGCCACGAGATCCGCGACGGCGTCTTCTACGCCACCGACTGGATCGAGGTGATCTTCAATCCCTCCTTCCCCTACCGCTACGCCCACATGGTTCTGGCGGCCTATTGCACCACCGCCACGGTGGTGGCGGCGGTCGGTGCCTGGCTGCTGCTGGGGGACCCGCGGCGGGAATCCGCACGGGTGATGACCCGCATGGCCGTCGGCTTCCTGGCCATCGTGTTGCCCGCCCAGATCATCGCCGGCCACGAACACGGTCTCAACGTCTACGAGCACCAGCCTGCCAAGCTGGCGGCGATCGAAGCCCACTGGGAGAGCTACGAGCGCGACGCGCCGCTGATCCTCGTGGCCATGCCCAACGAAGAGACCGAGAGCAACGACTACGCCATCTCCGTGCCGAAGATCGGCAGCCTGATCGCGGCCGGTGGCTTCGACAAGCCGATCCGGGGCCTCAAGGAATGGCCGCCTGAGGAGCGTCCGCCGGTCGCGATCACGTTCTGGAGCTTCCGCATCATGGTCGGCATGGGCATGGTGATGCTGTTCGTCGGTTTTGTCGGCACCTTCCTGATGCTGCGCAGGAAGCTGGAGCACTCGCGCTGGTTCCTGTGGTGTGCGCTGCTGGCGCTGCCGGCCGGATTCATCGCTGTCATCACCGGCTGGATCACCGCCGAGGTGGGCCGCCAGCCCTACGTGGTGTACGGACTGCTGCGTACTGCCGATGCCGTGTCACCGGTGACCGCTTCGGCGGTCGGCACGTCCCTGATCGTATTTATCTTCGTTTACGCCATCGTGTTCGCGGCCGGAGCCTACTACATGGTCAAGCTGGCACGGAAAGGGCCTGAAGGGCCGCCGCAGCCGGAAAGCGGGCACCCGGACGTTCCTGTCAGAGGGTCCGCGCTTCCCCTGGATAGCCAGAAGCCGGCGCAAGCGTGACGCGTTAGAGGAGGACGGAGCATGGATGGGGTCGATCTTCCGCTAATCTGGGCCGGGCTTCTCGGTGTCGCGGTCTTCCTGTACATCTTCCTGGACGGCGCGGATCTCGGGGTGGGGATCCTGTTCCCCTTCGCCAGCCACGACGAGGATCGGGACGTGATGATGAATTCCATCGCGCCGGTCTGGGACGGCAACGAGACCTGGCTGATCCTGGGCGGCGGTGGCCTGTTCGCGGCGTTCCCGAAGGCCTACGCCGCGCTGATGCCGGCCGTCTACATGCCGATTGGATTCATGCTCATCGCGCTGATCTTCCGCGGCGTCGCCTTCGAGTTCCGGTTCAAGGCCTCGGAGAGAGGTCGGCGCATCTGGGACCAGGCTTTTCACTGGGGCTCGGTGGTCGCGACCTTCGCCCAGGGCCTGGTGCTCGGCGCCATCGTCCAGGGCATCGATCTGGAGGACGGGCGCTTCGCCGGCGGCATGTTCGACTGGCTTACGCCTTTCAGTTTCGTGGTCGGCTGCTCGCTGGTGTGGGGATACGTGCTGCTGGGCGCGACATGGCTGAACATCAAGACCGAGGGTCCGCTGCTCCTCTGGGTACGGGACGTAGCCAGGACTGCCGCCGCGGTGGTGCTGATCATGATGCTGATCGTCAGCTTCTGGGTGCCGGCTCTCGACGCCGCGGCGGCGGATCGCTGGGGTCTGCGCTACCCGGATGTGGACTGGTCGCGGCTCTTGCCGCTGACGCCGATCCCGTTGCTGGTGCTGGTCTGTTTCTGGCAGTTGATCCGGTCGCTGGGCCGCGGCGATACCTATCGCCCGCATCTGTTGGCCGCCGGCCTGTTCCTGCTCGGATTCATCGGGCTGCTGGTCGGGATCTATCCCTATCTCGTCCCCTACTCTCTTTCTTTCCGCGACGCCGCGGCGGCGCCCAATTCCCAGAGCCTGCTGCTGGTGGGGGCGGTCGTCATGCTGCCGATCATCCT
>CBDTYJ010000379.1:0-2592 GCA_965364575.1 uncultured Gammaproteobacteria bacterium | reverse complement strand
GCCTGGCTGATCTTGCGCAAGGCAGCCAGAGACGAAGCATAGGTCTCGCCCTTGCGCACGCGCTCGAGGATCAGATCGTCGCCGGATTCACAGCCCACATAGAACAGGCGCAATCCCAGGGCCCGTAGCTCGGCCAGTTCGTCGACGGTCTTGTGGAGGAGATTGCGGGGCAGGCAATAGCTCGCGACCCGCTCCACACCCGGCAGGTGCTTGCGGATGCTGTCGAGGATGAGTTTCAGGCGCCGGGATGACAATGTCATGGCGTCGCCGTCGGCCAGGAAGATCCGGTGCACCGGGAGACCGGACGCCGCTACCCGAGCCAGCTCTGAATCGATCTCGTCCTGGGGCTTGAAGCGGAAGCGCTTCTGCGGCTGGGTGTACATCTCGCAGAAAGTGCAGCGATTCCAGGAACAGCCGTTGGTGACCTGGAGGATCAGGGAACGGGCCTCGGAAGGCGGTCGGAAGACGGGTTCGACGTAGCGCATGGGCGATCACAGGGACGGGCTGGACCGGCTCGGAGTCGTGGCCGGAGTCTCGGGCCGCATTGTAAACCCACTCTGGTCCGTCGGCGTCACGCAACGGGAACGACGGGCTCACTGCGGGAATGGGGAAACCGCACGGTCACCCTGGTGCCGGCCCCGGGCGTGCTGTCGATATGGACCGGCCAGCCGAAGCGGTCGGACAGCCGCTTGACGATGGTGAGACCCACCCCGTGGCCCCCGCGCCGGCGCTGGGCCCGGTAAAAGGGCTTGAAGACCTTCTCCACTTCCTCAGGCGCCATCCCGGGTCCGGTGTCTTCGATGACGATGCAGCCGGTTTCGATGGTCACGCCCACCGTGCCGGAATCAGTATAGGAGACCCCGTTGCGCAGGAGATTTCCGATCACGCTCGCCAGCACTTTCTCCGGCGCTTCCACAAACAGGCGGCATTCCGGCCGGACCTCGATCGCCACCCGGCCCGTCTGGGCGACGACCATGGCCCGCTCGACCTCCCGTTCCACGATCTGATTGACTGACACCCATTCCTGGCTCAGCTGTTGCTCCGATTCCCGGGCCAGCAGCAGGAACGCCTCGGTCAGCTCCTCCATGTCCGTGGCCGCATCCCTGATCCTGATCACGGATTCCCGGGCCGGTTCGTCCAGCGCCGAGTCCTTGAGCAGCATGTTGGCCCCGATCTTGATTACCGTCAGCGGGCTGCGCAGTTCGTGGCTGGCGTCCCGGGTGAAGTTCCGCTCCCGTTCGACGAAATCGGTGAGCCGCTCCGTCAGGCCTCGTATCGCGGAAGTCAGTACCCGTATTTCCTCATCCGAGTCCTTCGGCAACGCTGCATCGGAGAACGGCCTGGCATCCGGTGCCGACGGATCGAGCTGCTGTACCTTTTCAGCCAGCGCGACGACCGGCGAAACGGCGCGGCGCGAGACCTGGTAAGCGCGGTAGAGCGACAGATAGATGACGATCAGTACGAGCGCCAGGGGCACAAGCCCGAAGAAGGCGACGAGTTCCTTTACGTTGGCGCTGTCGAACACCAGATACAGTCGTTGATCCTGATACTCGGTCACCAGGGCCAGCTCCGGCTCCGGCTCGTCGCGGCGGTGATAGCCGGGCTCCAGGCCTTTCATCCAGGCCGGCACCGCGGCGCCGGGACCGTCCCGGTAGACGGTGAGATTGCGGGTGTCCGGGAGCGGGGCGTCGGGATCCCGGGCCAGCCGGTCCCGGTAATAGTCCGCTTCACCTTCGAGCGCCTGCTTGATGAGCACGTCTTCCATGACCACGCCGACCGCGAACACGCTTACGACGGCCGCGATACTGATGTAGACCGCCTGCAGCAGGAGATCCCGGCCCAGACGCCGGCCGAGACCGCGATTAGCGCTCATCGACGTCCGCCAGCCGATACCCCAGGCCGGGCACGGTCTGCAGGAGCGGCCTCGGGAACGGCTTGTCGATGGCCTTGCGCAGGGTATACAGGTGGCTGCGCAGGGCGTCGCTGTCCGGGGCAATATCGCCCCAGACCGCCCGTTCCAGGTCGCGCCGGTTCACCACCTTCGGCGAGGCTCGCATCAGGGTGAGCAGCAACTTGAGTCCGATCGGCGTCACGTTGAGCAGCCGGTCCGCGCGACGGACTTCGAGGGTGCCCGTGTCCACGCTCAGGTCCGCGACGCGCAGCGACTCGGACACCATCTGGCCACCGGCCCGCCGCAGCATGGCTCGCAGCCGCGCATCCAGTTCCTCGACCTCGAACGGCTTGACCAGATAGTCGTCGGCGCCCGCATCGAGACCCGCCACCTTGTCCTCCAGGGTGTCACGGGCCGTGAGCATCAGCAGTGGCGTGTCCTTGCCCGCCTCCTGGCGCAGCTTGCGGCACACTTCCAGCCCGTCCATGCCCGGCAACATCAGGTCGAGGATGATGGCATCGAAGTCGTTGCTGACGGCCAGATGCAGGCCGGTGACGCCATCCGTGGCGTAATCCACGACGTACCCGTTATTCTCCAGATAACTGCCTACCATCTCGGAGATGTCGTGGTGGTCTTCGATCAGTAGCACGGTCGGCATCGAGTCTGGTCACTCCGGGTCGCCCGGCAGCGAATGCCCCGGG
>CBDTYJ010000378.1:0-2599 GCA_965364575.1 uncultured Gammaproteobacteria bacterium | reverse complement strand
AAAGAAGAGTAAAAGGCTCATGCCTCTGCGGGGCCGTGGAATACTCGGTGGATACCGACGGCGGCCTGTTCCAGTATTGCCACTGTGAACGCTGCCGCAAGACCAGCGGCTCCGCGCATGCGGCCAATCTGATCGTGCCGGCCGGACAATTCCGCTGGCTGCGGGGTGAAGACAGGGTCCGGCAGCACGAATACGCGGGCGCCAGGCGGTTCTGTAATGCATTCTGTCTGGATTGCGGCTCCAAGCTGCCATGGCGATCCCGGGACGGGCGCTGGATGATCGTGACCGCCGGCACTCTGGATGAAGATCCGGGGCTGCGCCCGAAACAGAGTATATTCATGGGGTCCGGCGCCCCCTGGTACGTCGAGCCGGGCGCGATACCGGCCCATCACACCCTGCCGCCCAGCGGCGACTAGGTCAGCGCGGCCATCCGCCTGGACCCATCCACGGATGCCTCGCCTGACGTCAAAGGAGAACCACCATGACCTTATGCCCCGTCGCTCTCGCCGCCAGCTGCAAGAAATGTCCCGTTGTCTCGGTGTGCCCGCTGAAGACCGTGATCGGCGATTACCCTAAATCCGGTGCCGAGACCGGTCCGCCCAGCAAAAAGAAGTCCTCCGGACAGGGCAAGTAGAGACCAGACCGAATAAACCGGAACAGAGAGGGCCTGATCTTGGGAACTGACCGGGCCGGCAGGCCGGCACCGCTGCGCCGCTGGCACGAGATCGTCCGGGACCGGGATCCGGAGGGCTTGAGCCGCCTCCTCGCTGCCGACGCCTGTTTCCATTCGCCCATCGTGCACCGGCCCCAGGCCGGCCGTGCCGTCACCGCCATGTATCTGGCCGCCGCATGCCAGGTGTTGCTCAATGATTCATTCCGTTACGTGCGGGAACTGGTCTCGGGGAACCACGCCGTGCTGGAATTCGTGGTCGAGATCGACGGCGTCGAGGTCAACGGCGTGGATATGATCCGCTGGAACGAGGACGGCCGGATCGACGACTTCAAGGTCATGATCCGGCCGCTGAAGGCGATCGAGCTGATCCACCGCAAGATGCGGGAGATGTTGGAGAGGCCGGCGACCAGTCAGTAGTGGATCGGAGCCCGCCGGACGTCCGGGTTTGTCAGTTCTTGCGCACGCGCACGATCTTGACGCCACCGAGCCCGGCCGCCACCAGCAGCTTGTTGCCCTTGTAGGAGACGTGATTCGCCGACTGCAGATCGTCAAAACGGAGCTTGCCCTCGACGGTGATGTCCTGTTGCTCGCAGCCTGAGTTGGCGAACTGTCTACGCGCCTTGGCCACGTAGACTCCCGCTTCGCCGTTGGAGACAAACATCAGGTCACCGTCCACGGTGACGGCGTTGGTCACGACGACCGTGGGATCCAGGCCCAGGGATTCCGGGTCAGGGCGCGGCACGCTGCCGACGATCTCGCCGCTGTCCAGGCACACGATCTGAACACCCTCCGGGCCCGCTGCAATAAACGCCTTGCCGCCGGAAATTTCCACCGTGGTCTTGGACTCCGGCACATCTGCGCCCGGGAACGGGAACGTGTTGAGCAGTGTCATCGACCCGTTGGGGAATTCACCCTCGGCAAACACGGAAATCTGGCCAGGAGTGCCCTGCGCCACGACCAGACGCCCGCCGTCTTCGTCGACCGCGACCCAGCGCGCGTCGTGAAGCGGAAACTCTCCGAGGGGGCTCAGATCGGTTTCCGCCATCGCAAATACGCCGCCGGTGTTTCCCGAGGTGGCATAGATCGTGTCACCGACAGGCAGCACACTTGTCGCAGCGTAGCTGGTCAGCGGGATCCGCTCGTTACCGGCCAGGGTGAGCTGATTAGAGCTTATACGCAGCCGTTCCATCACTGAGGGGAAAGGGAACTCCGGCGCGTTCGTCGCCATCGCCGTAAAAATATTTTTCCCATCCGAGACCACTGCGTTGATGTCAGCGTCGTTGAATGTCGCACCCGAAGTGAGTTCCGGGTTGTTGCTGTCCATATTGGTGATCCAGTCGATGGCGCCCAGGCGCGGCGCGCCGCGCATGTTATAGCTGACGGTCGCATCGCCGAAGATCTTCTGGTCCACCGAGGTCGCCTGCACCACTTCTCCATCCACGACCGGCGGAGAGAGCTGGGATACCAGTGTCAGTGTCACCGAAGGCTTTCGGCTCGAGGCGGCGCCGGACTTCTGACTGCTCCCGTCCGCTTCGACCGGCACATCCTCCTCGGTGTAGATCACGCGGTCACCGAGTGTCGACCGATCATTGGTGATCGTAATCCGATCGTTCGACTCGTCAGGCGCATCGGCCACCGGCACCGGATCCGATCCGGAACCCGAGCCTCCGCCGCAAGCGGCGTGCATGCTGGCGAGCATGGCGATCAGGCCGTGTCGGAGGATGAAACGGTTTCGGGCACGCCCGGCAGCCCGTGGGTGGTAAGTGCGGGGTGTGTTCATGGTCGATTTTCCTGGTCTTTCCGATTCCCCCCGGCACCGCTGGAGCTGCCTGCGGTCCGCTGCCAGGGACAATTCCGGCGTAATCTGTATATCGGTTATCATGCGCAAGTTCTTGAATTCTGGCCGAGAGCCGGATCACGCCCTGG
>CBDTYJ010000377.1:0-2601 GCA_965364575.1 uncultured Gammaproteobacteria bacterium | reverse complement strand
AAGTCGTAGGGGCCGCCACGCTTCAGCGCTCTCACATAGGCAGGCCGCGCGTGGATGCGCTCGACGAACGCGGCGATATTGGGCCGGTCGCCGGCCGCGCCTCGGGCCACGACGGCCTCCATCGGGAAGCTCATCTGGATATCGGCGGCGCTGAATTCATCGCCGGCGAACCAACCGGTCTCCGACAGGGACTGCTCGCAGAAGTCCAGTTGATCCTTGAGCCGGGGCGCCACGAATTTGCTCTTGACGCCGATGGCGATCAGAGCGGCTGCGGGCCGCATGATCAGCGGCATCGGCGGGCTGGCGAGCCGGTCGAAGACCAGCTTCAGCAACAACACCGGCATCAGCGATCCTTCTGCGTAATGGAGCCAGTAAGTGTAGGCCAGACGGGCGTCGCTGCCCGCTGGTGGGATCAGCCGGCCTTCGCCATAACGGTCGACCAGATATTCGATGATGGCCCCGGATTCGGCGATCACGCGGCCGCCGTCTTCGATCACCGGTGATTTGCCCAGCGGGTGGATCTTTTTCAGGGACTCGGGTCCCAGCATCGTCGCCGGGTCGCGTTTGTATTGCTTGATCCTGTATTCGACGCCCAGCTCCTCCATCAGCCACAAGACGCGCTGGGAACGGGAATTCTCGAGATGGTGGACGGTGATCATGGGCTCGATCCTGCGGCGGGTATAAAAACGAATCCTAGCACCTAGCCGCCGGCCAGCGTGTGGGTGAGGGCCACCAGCGCCCGGGTGTCCAGGGCGCAGTAGGCGAGCAGGTTCTCGCGCAGGGCACGTCGCCGGTCGTCGCCGGTGCCGGGATGGATCATCTCCAGGTAGGCCTCCGACGCTGCCGTGCCCTCCTGAATCTCCTCGAGGGCGGCATAATCCATCGCGTCGCCGGACCCATCCCGGGGGAGGGTCGGCAATACCGCCTTGATCGACCACGATCCCCGCATATCGGGGTGGTAATAGTTGGCCCGCGTGAGCGGATGAAGGTCGACAAGGCGGTCGCCGATCCGCGTGAGATCGGCGGCCAGATCCGGGTACATGGCGGCAAGGTCCTTGAGCACGCGCGCCTCGAAGCCGGTGTAGACGAAGATCGGCCCGCTGTCTTCGAGCGCCAGGACAAGGCTCTCGGCGCACGCGCGCATGGGTGGATCATCGCCGTCCGCCAGGAACTCCCGGTGCTCGATCTCACCGTCCCGCTTTTCGACGTGGCAGGACCACTGGAACGGGAGTGCCTGATAGGGCCGGGTCCCGGGCCAGACCGGGACCGCGAAATCCACGGTCTCGAAATCGAAGTAATAGCGGGGCCAGCCCAGACTCGCGAGCTCGGCGGCCGCCGCCGGCTTCAGATCCGGCTCGCCGGCGATGGTCACCTGCCGCACCCACTCCTGGGTCTCGCTGTTCAGGGTACCGGCCGGGATATCGCGGATGTCCTCGATCCCTGCGGCGCGCAATTGCCAGACGATCTTGCCGCTTCCCGGCAGGGTACCGACCGGATAATCGGGTTGCGGCGGCGTGCAGGAATCCAGGAACGGGCAGACGTAGGGATTCTTGCACTGGGGGCCGATCTCGATGGGCGGCTGCTCCCCGGCCAGCACTTGATGGAATTCCTCCACCCAGCCCGGCACCTGTTCCAGCATCGGCGCCACCTTGTCGGTCACGTCCTGGAACACCAGAAGTCCGCGATATGGGCTGTCTTCGCCGTCGCCGTGGAAGACGAAGGCGTTGTTGACGTGAGCCAGCTCGATCCGGGTCGGGTGCAGCCCGAGTCCGGCCAGTACCCAGGCCTGGACTGCGCAGTCGATGTAGTGATACGGCTTGACCCCGGTCGAGGCCTTCACCTCGATCAGACGCAGGTCGCCCAGTTCGTTGCGGATCAGGACATCGGTGCGCACCATGACGTCCCGATGCAGGAACGCGGCTTCGAACAGCGTCAGCGCACCGTGGCTGTTCAGCGCCTTCCGCGTCTCCTCGGCCGCCTTTGCCGCGGTCGTCCGGTCGTCGCCGATGAGGATGCCGCCCGGGAACAGCGTGCGGGCGGCAGCGCCGACTTCATGACCTTTGGCGAAGGCTCGCAGCGTGTCTCTGGACAGCGTGCCCAGTTCCGGCTCTTTTGCTTCCAGCCACAGACGCTTGGGACACTGCCAGCCCGATAGCATGCGCGTCTTGCTGAGATGGTAGGCGCTCATACTGGAATCCTAGCTGATGCCGGTGACGGGGGAGGCGTGCTGGTAACCCGATCCGCCACGCAAGCTCGCCGGCGATGGTCCTGCTTTGCTCGCCGATCCAGGGCGGGTGTATCCCGGCGTCCACCGAAAGGGGCCATCGCAGGTCAGTGAGGGGCGGGTTCCTTGCCGGAGTTGCGCAAGGCGTCCAGTTGCGCCGCGCGGTCGGCGCGCACGCTCTCCATGAATGCCTGCCATCGCGGCGCTTCCGTTAGCGCGGGGGGCAGCGGCCAGATCTGGAACGCCAGGAACGTACCGCTGCCCTGTATTTCCAGTTCGCGCTGGCAATGGCTGGCGGCGTCAGCCGCCCGGGCGAGATGCACCGCCGCCCAGCAACGGATACTGGCGATCCGTCCGGGGCTCCAGCCGGCCCCGTC
>CBDTYJ010000376.1:0-2620 GCA_965364575.1 uncultured Gammaproteobacteria bacterium | reverse complement strand
TCCGCAGCGGCACGAGATGGGCCCCGCGCGCCACGCCGGTGGGACACTGGTTGGCACCGGCGAGCTGGCAGCCAGTGTCGCTGATGATGGCGCTGCTGCTGCCGGTGCCGTGGGCGGGATTATCCAGCCAGTTGTCGTCGATCTTCTCGTCGATCGGCGAATCATCCTCCTGGAAGTAGTCGTACCCTTTCTCCGGCCAAAGCGGGCGGCCGCCGGGCGGGCCCCAGATCTCCGCATGCTCGATATAGCCGGTGTCGGGATGGGCGATGACGACGCCGCTGGCTTCCGCGCCGTCGGGCTGGCCCTGGGCGCGCAGGAGGGCCCAGGCTTCGGGGACGCGGGTATATTTGAGGCTCCACATGTCGTCGTCTTTCGCCCGCTGGACGGGATCGTCGCTGCCGAGACCGCGGGTGCCGGGATCGCCGGACACCGGCGCGCTCTGGGGCAGGGGCAGTTCCAGCTCGAGCAGCGGTTCGACCCGGCGGGCGCCGGACTCGTCCATGATGGCGTAGGCCTCTTCGAAAGCCCGGCCCACGGAATCCTGTCGGCGGTCTCCGGCCCGTACCCGGGGCGGCAGGATGGCGCGCATGGTGGGGTCATCGAAATAGTCGATCAATTCGTAACAGTTGCTCGCCCCCGGCGAACCGCAGACCGCCCGGGTGCCGCTCTGGTCGAGCCGCTCGGCGGAGCGGGCGGCGTCGTCCTCGCTGGCGAAGATCGCCGCGAACCCATCGACCTCGACGGCGGCCCGGACCACCCGCAGCACCCGTTGCCGGGTCGCCCAGCCGGTCACGGCCACCGGTGTCAGATCCCGGGTCAGGCCCCGGGCGTACTCCCGGATAAAACGTTCCAGCGCGCTCTGGCCAGGCGTGTCCCGGGGCGCAGCACTGCGCGGCAGAGGGTTGAGTTTGAAAGCATCGGCGGAGATCTGCTGGGTGGTGACGATGGCCTTCACGTAGTCGGTGACCGACCGGGATCCATCGGGAACCTTCGCGTCGAGGCGCAGCCTGATCGACTCACCCGGGGGCAGCGGGTCGGGCAGGCTGGCCGGCGGATACATCACGCCGATCCGGCCCTTGTCGGTCAGATCGAGCAGGATGGGATAGACATCCTGACTGCTGTGGTTGCTGAGGACGACCTCCACCTTCGCCCCGTGGGGAACGGTCTCGCCCGCCGCGGCGCTCGTGCCGCCGTCCACCCGCAGGATCGACAGCCCGAAATCCAGGTCGGGGGAGGGGTTTCGCATGGCCAGCACGGCGTGCCAGCGGGCCCAGTGAGTGACGGCGGCAACCGTCCGATCGACCGTATCCGGCTTGCCCATGGGCACTGTCGCCAGCGTGTCGAGAGCGCTGCCCTGCAACAGCACGGTTCTCTGCGGGTCGCTTCCCACCACGCGGACAACGACGGCGGCGTCCTGCTCCTGATCGAGCAGCGTAATGGAATCGTACTCGCTCAGCCGGGCACCCAGGGCCTGTTCCAGCTCGTCGGGCAGGTGGTCCAGGAAGACCCGGAGCTGGAAGTCCGGAGAGCGGATCTCGTCCAGCACGCTGCGTGAACCCGTCCGGACCTCTCCGGTGGTCACGGTGGCCTGGGACTCGAAGGCGTCCACCTGGGTGATCCGCACTCGTGCAATGCTCGGGATCGAGCCGTCGAAGACTTTGGTCCCGGGCGGATAGACGTCCAGTTCAGCCCCCGCGGCCAGGCCGAACACCTGGCCCGCGCCGACCGTGGCCTGGTCGGCACGACCGGGTACCGGGTTGACCAGCATGTAGGGCTGGGCCAACAGCTGACTGACGCCGAAGACCGCCGTGTCGATGCCGGTGCCCTCGATCTGGGGATGCTGGTCGCCGAACCGTGCGGTGACGTCCGCCTGGGTCTGCTCCATGACGTCCCGGTACGTGGCCTGCACGCCGGCGGACTGCAGGGCATCCGCCAGGAAATAGGTCATCGCGCCGTGCGTGGCGTCACCCAGGTGTGTCTCGTTGGAGAGCTCGTTGGCCCGGGAGCCGGAGATCAGGACATAGCCGGCCCCGGGCAGCCGGAAATCGTCTACGCTCTCCAGGCCGCGGGCGCCGCGCGTGGCCGGCGGCGGCTCACGCTCGTCGGCGGGCGCATAGCGCGCGGTCGTGTTCAGCCCCTGGGCCACCGCCGCCCGCGCCGCGCTGCCCGAATGGCAGCTATCCAGGATGAACACGACGTTGGGCGTTCTGGCTGAGATCTCGCTCATCAGCTCGTTGATCTGATCGTCGGTAATATCGAACACGTCCCCGACGCGGGAATCATGGGGCACGATGGTCTCGTCCATCCGGTCCGGCTCGTCACCATCGGCATCCCGCATCTGGGAGCCATGACCGCTGTAGTGAACGATCGCCACGTCGCCGGGCCGGGACTGGCCCAGGTGGCTGCGGATGGTCGCGATGATATTCTGGTGCGTCGCCGCCGAGTCCCTCAGTACGATGATGTCCTCGGGTGCGAAATCGAACTTGCCGATGAGCACGGACCGCATCAGGTCCACATCGTTGCCGGCACCGTTCAGGTCCGAGATCCGGGGATTGGCCAGGTAATCGTCGATGCCGATCAGGACCGCGCGCTTCACGATCGGGCGGTCCGCATCGGCGTC
>CBDTYJ010000375.1:0-2627 GCA_965364575.1 uncultured Gammaproteobacteria bacterium | reverse complement strand
CTAGCGCTGCCCTATACCCACATCTGAGGCTGGACAAATGCATCTCGGGCCGCTACTGTGCCCGAGATGCGAGCACAGAGCCAGATCAAGCGCACGTTGAGCGCGTCGCAGAGCCTGACGCGCGTGCAGGCGTTGATGCGCGAGATGCCCGAGGCGCACCGCACCGCGCTGGCGGATCGAGTCTGTGCCGACTTCGGTTTCATCGACGCCCGGGGACGCGCTCAGCGCGCGGGCTGTTTGAAAGCGCTGCGCGCGCTCGAGCGCGATGGTCAGATGGTGCTGCCCGCGCCGCGGACGGCACCAGGCCGATCCCGAGCGCGCCGGCTGAAGCAGCCTGTGCCGCTGCCCCAAGCGGTCCCCGCTAAGGTTTCCGAGCTCATCGATCTCGATCTCGTGCTGGTCGAGGACGATGCGCATCGGGCCCTCTGGAATGAGCTCATGGCGCGCGAGCACCCGCGCGGGGCCGGGCCGCTGGTGGGCTGTCAGCTACGCTACCTGATCGGCTCGGCGCACGGCTGGCTCGGCGCGATCGGTTTCGCGGCAGCGGCGCTTTCGCTTGCGCCACGCGATCACTGGATTGGCTGGGATGCGGCGCGGCGCGAGGCCCAGCTGCACCGGATCGTGGGACTGAACCGCTTTCTCATCCGGCCCGGCGTGCGCTGCCGCCATCTCGCCTCACATGTGCTCGGCCGCGTGCTGCGGCGCTTGGGCGCGGACTTCGAGGCGCGCTATGGTTACCGTCCGTACTTGGTTGAGACGTTCGTCGAACGCCCAGCGTACTCGGGGGTGAGCCTGCGGGCGTCGAACTGGCGCTATCTCGGCGAGAGCGCCGGACGCGGCCGTCAGGATCGCGGCCACGCCGCGCGTGAGACGACCAAGGCGATCTATGTTTATGCGCTCGAAGCCGATTGGCGAGAGCGCCTCGGGGTAGGCCCGCCCCCGACCCGGGCCGAGGGGCCCTTGGCGCCGGGGGAGGGCCTTGACGGTGAGCACTGGGCCGAGCATGAGTTCGGCGGTGCGCCGCTCGGTGACCAACGACGGAGTCGACGATTGGTGGACAGCGCCCGACGCCAGGCGGAGCAGCCGATGCGCGCCTTCACGGCCGTAGCCAAGGAGGATTGGCCGGCGGTGAAGGGCTATTACCGGCTGATCGATCAAGCGGCGGATTCCGAAGTCACGGCGGAGAACATCCTGCGCCCGCATCGCGCGCGCACGCTGCGGCGGATGCAGGCGCAGTCGACGGTGCTGTGCATTCAGGACGGCACGGAGGTGAACTTCACCACCCACCCGCAGACGGCGGGGCTCGGGGTGATCGGCAGCAACCAGACCGGGGCCCAGAGCCGGGGGCTGCACCTGCATTCGACGCTGGCGGTGAACGCGGATGGCTTGCCGCTGGGGGTGTTGCGCAGCCAGATCGAGGCCCCCCAAGCCAAGCGCCAGGACCCGGCATCGGCCAGGCAGAAGAAGAGCTTCCGCTGGATCGACAGCCTGCGCGATTGTGCGACGCTGGCCAAGACGTTACCAAAGACCCGCGTGATTAGCGTCGTCGACCGCGAGGCCGACTTCTACGAGCTCTTTGCCGCGCAGCAGCGCATGCCCGAGGTGGCGCTGGTGGTGCGCGCCAAGTACGACCGACGCCTACCTGGCGATCAAGGCCGGCTGTTCGAGGCGGCGCGCACCGCCAACTCCTGCGGCAAGGTCGCCCTCAATGTCACGCGACAGAGCGCGCGGGCCAAGAGCAGCAAGCGCCAAGCACGCATCGGCCGCCAGGCACGCACCGCACAGCTCGAGCTGCGCTATCGCCGGGTCGAGCTCGTGCGCGATTCCAGCCGCCCGAATAACGCGGAGAAGCTCCCCGTCACCATCGTGCACGCCGTGGAGAGTGCGCCACCGAATGGCGAGAAGCCGATCGAGTGGTTCGTGCTGACGACGCTCCCGGTGGATTCGGCCGAGCAGGCGGCGGAAATCCTGCGCTTCTACAGCCTGCGCTGGCGCATCGAGGACTGGCACCGGGTGCTGAAGTCCGGCTGCCACATCGACGAGCTTGGCCATCACCGTGTCGAGCGGCTCGAGCGCGCCATCGCCATTCGTATGGTCATCGCCTGGCGCGTCATGCTGATGACCTTGCTGGGCCGGGAGGTGCCCGAGCTGCCGGCGGAGATCGTATTCTCGGATATCGAGCTTCGGGTCATCGGCGACTTCGCCCAGTCCCGAGGACGCAGCCGGCCGACCCAGCTCGGCGAGGCCGTGCGCCACGTGGCGATCCTCGGTGGCTACCTCAACCGAAACCACGACCCTCCGCCGGGCCATCAGCTGATGTGGCAGGGTTACGCCACACTCACCACCATGTGTATGGCCTACCAACTCAGGGACAGCATCGAACAATGACACACCCGGGACAAATCACGACTTGCGGAGCAACACTTCTGGGTAAAGGGCAGCGCTAGCCTGCATATCTCACCGTTTTTCGTAACGAGGGCGCCGAGACGCCGCTATGGCGGGGTGCACGGAGTGGAAGGCGGTGAAGGCGTAGTCGACACTACGTCGAACCGCCTGCAACGAGTACGCCCCGTCAGGGCGAGGGTATCGGGGGCCGCAGCAGGAAATCGGTGAGATATGCAGGCTAG
>CBDTYJ010000374.1:0-2634 GCA_965364575.1 uncultured Gammaproteobacteria bacterium | reverse complement strand
GACCTGAACCCTCAGGCAGCCTGCTCTGCCTCGTCCTTGCCACCGGACGGGGTCTTCCCCCCGTCCTTACCCTGGCTCTTGCGCCAGGACTTGACCAGCTCGGCGACTCGTTCGCTGGTCTGTGCGCCCTTGCCGACCCAGTGATCGACGCGCTCGAGGTCGATCGACAGCTTCTGTTCCTTGCCCTTGGCCACAGGATTGAAGAAACCGAGTCGCTCGATATAGCGGCCGTCACGACGGTTCCGGCTGTCGGTCACGACGATATGGTAGAAGGGCCGCTTCTTCGCGCCGCCCCGGGTCAGACGAATGGTCACCATGCTGGCTTTTCCTCAGAAAACTAAAGCCGGGCAAGCGCGAACCTGGCCGGCGGACTAAACCGGAAATTTTACTTGAATCTCCGAAAATTGGAAGGCCCGCTCAGCCTCCCAGTCCCGGCGGCAGCCGGCCCTGCATCGCCCGCATCATGCGGCCCATGCCGCCTTTGCCCAGCTTCTTCATCATCTTCTGCATCTGGGTGTGCTGCTTGAGCAAGCGGTTGACGTCCTGGACCTGTACTCCCGCACCCCTCGCGATCCGCCGCTTGCGGGAGTTGTCGATCAGCTTGGGGAAACGTCGCTCCCTGGGGGTCATGGAGTCGATAACCGCCATCTGACGGCGCAGCTGGCGCTCGCCCTGGGCGGTGTCGATCCCCTTCGGCACGCCCATCGGCAGCTTGTCCATGAGCGCCCCGAGACCGCCAAGCTGTTGCATCTGCGCAAGTTGCTCCCTCAGATCGGCCAGGTCGAAGCCCTTGCCCTTGCGTAGCTTGCGCGCCAGCTTGCCGGCTTCCTCCCGGTCGACCTTGCGCTCGACCTCCTCCACCAGACTGACCACGTCGCCCATGCCCAGGATCCGGGAAGCCACCCGCTCCGGATGGAAGGGCTCCAGGGCATCGATCTTCTCGCCGGCGCCGAGGAACTTGATCGGCTTGCCGGTCACCTGCCGCACGGAGAGGGCGACACCGCCGCGAGCGTCTCCGTCGGTCTTGGTGACGATGACGCCGGTCAGCGGCAGGGCCTGGTCGAATGCTGTCGCCGCATTGACCGCATCCTGACCCGCCATGCTGTCCACCACGAACAGGGTCTCTGCCGGTGCGGCGCTGCGATGGACCCGCTGCACCTCCGCCATCATGTCGTCGTCCACGTGCAGGCGGCCGGCCGTATCCAGGACCAGGACATCGAAGCCCCGGCGCCGGGCCGTATCCAGCGCCCGCTCGGTGATCGTCACGGGGTCTTCCCCCGCATCCGAGGGCTCGAAGCCCGCCCCGATCTCGGACGCCAGACGCTGCAACTGCAGGATCGCCGCCGGCCGGTGGACGTCCACGCTGGCGAGCAGGACCTTTTTGCCGTCGCGTTCCCGCAGCAGACGAGCCAGCTTCGCCGCCGTGGTGGTCTTGCCGGCGCCCTGCAGGCCCGCCAGCAGCACTACCGCCGGCGGCTGCACGTTGAGTTGGAGGCTCTCGTTGGATGCCCCCATGGTCTCCACCAGCTGGTCGTGGATGATCTTGATCAGCGCCTGGCCAGGAGTCAGGCTGCGGGTGACCTCGGCGCCCACGGCGCGTTCGCGGACGCGCTCTATGAAACCCCGCACCACCGGCAAGGCCACGTCGGCCTCCAGCAGGGCCATCCGCACCTGCCGCAGGGTGTCGCCGATGTTCTCCTCGGTCAGGCGGCCCTTGCCACGAAGGGCTCCGGTGGCACGGGAAAGGCGATCGCTGAGACCTTCGAACATGGGCGTCTGGATTCCTTGCTGCTTCGCGGTCGCCGCGGGCGTCGGCGGGCCGTCATTATACCCACCCGCGACCGCCGCATCGCCGAGCGCCCGGCCTTCTATTGGCCCCGGCCTTGTGACATCATCCGCCACGAACCCGGTCTGGCCAGATCCCATGATGCTGCTGCGTTTCGCCGTCGTCGTCCTCTATCTGCTCGCGGCATGGCTGCTGATTTCCCTGCGTTTTTCCGACCTGGATCGGGACCGGATACGGTCGTCCGCCCCGGCTCTCATGATCGGCTTCTCCGGCCTGGTCCTGCATGGCCTGCTGCTGTATCAGACGGTGCTGATCCCGGACGGGCCCGACCTCGGCGTCAGCAACGTGTTTTCCCTGGTCGGGATGCTGATCGCCATGATCGGCCTGCTCGCGGCCTTCGTCCCGAGATTCCGCGGCCTGTGCGCGACCCTGCTGCCCATCGCGGCGGTGGCGGCGCTGTTCACCGGCGCCGGCGAGTTCTCCGGCGAGCTCGAATCCCTGAGCTGGGAGCTAAAAGCCCACATCGCGATCTCGGTGATCGCCTACACTTTGCTCAGCATCGGTGCCTTCATCGCGGTCCTGATCTGGTTTCAGGACCGCGCCTTGCGCAGCCGCCGCCCGGAATCCTGGGTGCGTCTGCTGCCGGCCCTCGAGACCCTGGAACAGACGCTTTTCATGACCATCCACGCCGGCGTGGTGCTGCTCACCCTGTCGGTGTTCAGCGGTCTGATCTTCGTGGACAATTTTTTCGCCCAGCATCTGCTGCATAAAGCCGTGCTGTCGATCGTGGCGCTGATCGTGTTCGGCATCCTCCTGATCGGCCGCTGGCGGATGGGCTGGCGGGGCCG
>CBDTYJ010000373.1:0-2652 GCA_965364575.1 uncultured Gammaproteobacteria bacterium | reverse complement strand
CGGGCCGACCTGGGTC
Organism: uncultured Gammaproteobacteria bacterium; assembly: GCA_965364575.1. Lineage (GTDB taxonomy): Bacteria > Pseudomonadota > Gammaproteobacteria > Steroidobacterales > XN24 > CAMYOC01. Next base: position 2,636 of record CBDTYJ010000373.1, on the reverse strand, counting down.
TCGCGCTCCAGACCGCCGGCGAAGACGAGGCGGCCCGCGCCTGCTATCTGGAGGCGCTGGCGCAGAGTCCCGGACACGATGCCGCGCTAAGGGGCCTGGCGCGCCTGGCCGAGCTGGCTGGCGATCCCGGTGAAGCGATCCCCGTGCTGGCGCCGGAGGTCGAAAACCACACTGCCGGCGCGGAGCTGACGGCGGTCTACGGTCGCCTGCTGGCCCAGTCCGGCCGCAGGGATGAAGCCATCGGGCTGCTGGAGCAGCGGCTGACCGGGACCGCGGAGGGGGCGGGCCGGATGGCGCTGTTGTTCCAGCTGGGGCAGATGCTGGATGGGGCGGGCGAGCGGGAGCGAGCCATGGCGTGCATGCTAGAAGCCAATCGGCTCAAGCCCGTGCAATTCGACCCTGCCGCTTACCGGCGACTCGTGGACCGGTTGCTGTCCACCTTCGATGCTGAAGCTATGGCGCGGATGCCCCGTTCGGGCCTTAAGGACGAGCGGCCGGTGTTCATCGTCGGTATGCCCCGTTCCGGCACGTCTCTGACCGAGCAGATCCTCGCCAGCCATCCGGCGGTGACCGCCGGTGGCGAGCGCAGCGACCTGGGCTTGCTGGCCCTGGCTACGGCCGGAGACGGCCTCGAGTACCCGGAATCGGCGGCCCGGCTGACGGCCGGACAACTGGAAGCCATGGGCCGGCGTTATCTCGAGAGCATGGGGAGGCCGGGAACGGGTCCCCGACGGGTCACCGACAAGATGTGGCAGAACTTCGAGTACCTGGGGCTGGCCGAACTGATGCTGCCGGGCGCCCGTGTCATCCACTGTGTGCGGGATCCGCTGGATTGCGGTCTTTCCTGCTTTTTCCAGCATTTCTTCGGCAATGGCGTGGCGTTTTCCTACGATCTCGCCCATATCGGTGCCTACATGGCCGAGTACCGGCGGATCATGGCTCACTGGCGTTCGGTGCTTTCGCTGCCGATGTTCGAGCTTGGCTACGAGGCACTGGTCGCCGAGCCCGAGGCCACCATCGGGGCGCTCCTGGCTTTCCTGGATTTGCCCTGGGATCCGGCATGCCTGGATTTTCACCGGAACCGGCGTCCGGTACGGACGGCCAGCTTCGAGCAGGTCAGACGGCCTCTTTACCAGTCATCGGTGGGGCGCCACCGGGCCTACGACCGATGGCTGGGTCCGCTGGTGGAGGCGTTGGAGCATCAGCGCTGAGGCCCAGGGCGCCGCCCGGGTCGCCGTTTCCGGGCCGTCATACACCGACCCACAAGAAAGGCCCGGCAGCGTGGCTGCCGGGCCCTGGTGCCAATCCATCCGGATTCGCGGATCAGTTCAGCACGCGAAGCTCCACACGCCGGTTCCTGGCCCGGCCCTCGGCGGTGCGGTTGTCCGCGATGGGATCGGACTCGCCGTAGCCGCGCGTGGTCATGTTGGCCGGATTGGCGCCGGCGTTGACCAGATAATCGCGCACCGAGTCGGCCCGGCGCTGAGACAGGTTGAGGTTGTATTCGGCGGCACCTGCACTGTCAGTATGACCAGCCACTTCGACCTTGAGATCCGGATTCCTGATCAGGGTCGCGGCTGCGTCATTGAGCGTCGCCTGGGAGGCCGGGGTCAGATTCGCCGAATTGTACTGGAAGGCCACGTCGGGCAGCCGGATGACGGCCTTGATCTCGCAGCCGCGTACGTCGACTCTGGCGCCGGCGGGAGTGTCCGGACAGGCATCGTCGCCGTCCAGGACGCCGTCACCGTCCGAATCCAGCGGACAACCACTGGCATCGACCGCGGTCCCGGCCGGTGTCCCGGGGCATTTGTCCAGATAGTCGGGGACGCCGTCGCCGTCGGAATCCAGCGGACAACCGAACGCGTCCACCGCCACGCCGGCAGGCGTGCCGGGGCAGCGATCCTGACTGTCCGGGACGCCGTCGCCGTCGCTGTCCGGATCCACCGCCATGGCGACCGGTTCGGCCTTGCCGCCGAAGGGGATCTGCAGACCGACATTGGCGATGTAGTCGTGCTCGGTACTGGGCCCGGAATAATCCAGGCGCCAGCGGAATTCGGTGCGCAGAGCGACCGTCTGGCTGCTGGTCAGATCGGTCAGCAAGCCGAAGGCGAGGGAATTCTGCGCGCCCTGTTCGTCCGGCTGGCGGTTGTTCTGGTTCTTGATAAAGCCGATGGCGGCGCCGAAATATGGAGTGATCCGGCGTTCCCGGTACCACACCCGGTACACACCGAGGTCAGTGCCCCACATGTCGTTGTCGTTGAAGCCGCTGAGCTTGTAGCCCCAGGCCGAGAACTCGAAATTGTATTTCTCGGTAGCCTTGCCCAGTGCCAAATAGCCGCCGAAGTCGTCATCGGTATTGCGGCTGTCGTCCACCCAGATGGCCGAGGCCATGGGTGCCACATACCACTGACCAGGCGCTTCCGCGGCCTGGGCAGTCGTGACGAGGAACATTGCTGAGACGGCCAGCGCGGACGCAAATCTCTTCATTCTTGTCTCCCTCCCCGGTCCATCCTCCGGCCCGCTTGCTCATTCATATTTTCGGGCCGGAAACCGGGACTGTCCGATAGCGCGAACAGGCTGCTCGCGATCTAAGGATAGTACAGCAATCGTCGCGGCAGGCGAAAGCTGTAACGCCA
>CBDTYJ010000372.1:0-2656 GCA_965364575.1 uncultured Gammaproteobacteria bacterium | reverse complement strand
GAGCAGCGATGCTGCAGACAGATCTTCCTCGGTCATCAGCAGACCTGTCGGCAGATCGGGATCCGGGGGCGCAGGATCCGGCGGCGCCATGGCATCCGGAATCGGGCCGGACGGCAGCGCCGGAGCCGCGCTGGCCAACTCCCCGGCAGGATTGAACCGCCCCTCGGTGAAACGGGCGATGTTGGCACGGCGGGCGAGATAGGTCTTGCCGCGAGTCTGCAGTCCCGCGACCCAGCGCCAGGACAGGGTGTTGGAGGCGGGATCCCCGTCGAGGAGATGGCGCAGGAAGAAGTCGGCCCCCAGCTCCCAGGGCAGTTTCAGGGTGAAAATCCATATGCTGGCGAACCACATGCGCGCATGATTGTGGAGATACCCGGTGTCGATCAACTCGTTTGCCCAGGCATCGAAACATGTGATTCCCGTCCCGCCACCGGTAGCCGCCTGCCAACGATCATGCAGACCCGCATCACGATCGAGGTCGCCAATCAGTCCGGATACCCGCGCCCGGTAGTCAGCCCAGACCCCGGGACGACGTTCCAGCCATCCCTTCCAGTAGGTGCGCCAGAAGACCTCCTGGATAAATTTCTCCGCGGCGGACAAGGTGTGACGCGCCAGCACCGAGGCGATCACTTCCTCTTCCAGAAGCAGCCGGTGACGGATCCAGGGCGAGAGCGTGGACACCGCAGTGTGGCCGCCCGGGCCGCGATCGAAGTTGCGTTCCTTGGCGTAGGCGCGCCCCGCGCGCGGCAGAAATGCATCAAGCCGCCGCAGGCTTTCAGCCCGTGTGGGGAGCCATTCGCTCATGGCGGCCACGGTCTCGTTCCGGCTGTATCCATAGTCCCCTAGACCCGCCGAGCCAGCACCACGGCGGCAGCGGACCCGGTCCCCACCAGCCAGCGCCACAGACGCGGTCCTAGACCATCAGGCCGGGCGAGAGACGCCCTGGCTTCGTCGCGATGATGGACCTCATCCGCCCGGCATTGCTCCAACAGCGACCGCAGTTCGGGATGCAGGTCCAGGGCGGCGAGTTTGCGGATCTGATCCGCGTAGTGGTGATCGACGAAAGACTCTACGGCATCGATGGTGGCGTAGACAGCGCCACGTCCGAACAGGGCCGGCACGGCGCCGGTGAGGAATCCGGCGCCCCGCCAGACGGGCAGCAGGCGGCCTCGATCTTCAGCGGGTAGCACCGCCTCGATCCGTTCGAGGTGCGAGCGTTCGGTCTCCAGATGGGCTTCGGCGAACCGCCGGATTTCCGGGTCACGGGACACCTTGAGGATGCCGCGATAGATCGCGACGGCGCCGGTCTCCCCCGCGTGATCTGATCGGAGGTCCCTGACTAACCAGGGTGGGAAGCCATCAGGACGCGCTTCCGCGCGAGCGACCACGGCCTGGAGACGGGGGCGCATCCGGAGAAACAGCTCATAGCCGCGATCGAGAAGCCACGCCAGCGGCGCCAGTCGGAACAGCCGGCCGAGCGGCCGGAAGCCGGGGAGAGCGCTCCAAAGTCTGGAGAAGGCGGCTCCGCCGGATGTCAGCTGCCCCCGGTCGTCGCGGACGTGGAAACGGGCGAGCGCCTGTTCCCGTGTCAGGTCCGGCCCCAGAATCGCCGGACCGGCCTGATTCACATCTACCCACCGCACGGAGTCGGCTCCCGGGCGGCGACGGTAAAACGAGATCTCCTTCTCGCACAATGGGCACGCTCCGTCGTAAAAGACGGTCACGGGATCCTTGCTGCAGTCGGCCATCCTGGTTCGATTCTCCGTGAGGCTGGTTTGCGAACTCGTCTGACGTTACTGGGGCCTGGGGACCCAGGCATTACACCAGCCGCCGGCCTTGACCGCCTTGCCCTGGAAGATGGGACACGCGGCTTGCCCTTCCTGCCCCTGACCCTGGTACAGCGAACAGTTGTAGCAAAACTGCTTGCTGCCTTCGTCGCCGGACCGCTTCGGGAACTGCGCGGTGTCAGTGTCGGCGGCATCGTGGACATAACCCAGCCGGACGGCGGCGGGGTCGTTCTCGTCGATAAGCGGCAGATCGGCGGCGTTGGCGGTCCGGTAGGCGATAGAGGCCAGGGGCAGGTACGCCAGGCTGGTCATACCGAGTTTCAGGAACTGCCTCCGATTGGTAAGCGTCTTGTCTTTCATGATCGGTCTCCTTAAAAAAAAGGCCGGCGGGGGGACCGCCGGCCAAGGACGCGGTTTCAGAGACTGAAACCTAGGGGCATGAGGATTAAGTCATGCAGAGCGATTTAGCTGGCCGGCGGGAGGATGACTTCATCGATTACGTGAATCACTCCGTTGCTGGCATCAATGTCTGTGGCGACGACGGCAGCCTGATTGACGCGGACGCCTTCGGCGAGGACCGTGATGTCGATCGTCTCGCCATTGACCGTTCCGGCACTGTCGAGTTCTACGACCTCCGCGGCCGTGACCTTCCCGGGCACTACGTGATAGGTGAGGATCGCGACGAGCTGGTCCTTGTTTTCCGGCTTGAGGAGGTTTTCGACGGTCCCGGCGGGAAGCTTGGCGAAGGCAGCATCGGTGGGAGCGAATACGGTGTATGGACCGTCGCCCTTCAGCGTATCGATAAGACCGGCGGCTTCGAGGGCGGCAGCCAGCGTCGTGAAGTCCCCGGCGGAGACGGCCACGTCGAC
>CBDTYJ010000371.1:0-2661 GCA_965364575.1 uncultured Gammaproteobacteria bacterium | reverse complement strand
CTCCGCAAGCAGGTGCCGGTATTCCGGCCGGATCTCTTCGCTCCGTTCATCGAAGAAGAACTCGCCGATCCTCATACGCACGATTCGCTGCGGTGCAGGCGTGGCCGGCAGGCGTACGCCAAAATTGAAGCGGCTCATCAGTCCCTGGGTGATGCGTTTCGTCCGCGGATTGGCGGTGGTGAACTCGCTCCCCTCCGGCAGGGTGCCCGGATCGACCTTCACGTAGAAGTTACGGCCTCGATCGAAGCGTTCCACATCGATGGCAGCCAGATGATAGCGCCCGTACGCGTCGGTCTCCGCCAGCAGACCGTTCAGCGTCGCCACCCTCACGCCGGGGATGCCGACCTCGTCTACGCCACGGTTCGATACGCGAACCACCAGCTCCCGTTCGCCATCCACAGCCGTAACGGCCCGCTCGATGGAAAGATCCTGAGCTGTCTCGCCACGTGCCACGGCACCGACGTGCTGGCGGAACAGCGATCCAGCCGGTGTCAGGCGCAGCCGCGAACCTTCAGCCGAACTCAACAGCAGATCGCCGTCTGGCTGGTCCGCCCGCAGTCTCATCCGCACTTCGACGGACGAGACAGTGCCGATCTCCGATTGCGCCGCGCGCCCGCCTAGCGTGCCGAGCGTGATGGCATCCGACGACGGTCCGATGGTTTCGTCCAGCGGCCGGGGTCCGTCACCAAAGTCGATGGTCACGCTGCCGGCGGCCCGGCTATCCGTCAACGGCAATCCACTGAGGACGACGCCAGTCGCGCGCGCGCTATCCTGCCAGCCGTCACCATCGATGTCGTTGAACACCTTGCCGATGATGGTCGCCTGCTCGAAGTCCGGATCACTGCCGATCGTGACCACGGCACGAGCGTCGTTACCGATCCGGGCGCCGCCGTAGTAGGGCGTGGCCCGGTTTTCGTAGTCGCCGCGGGTCACGCCGGCGCCGACGCGAGTCAGGTAAGTCAGGGTCACGCTTTCCCCGGGGGCCAGATCGATGCCGGAGAACTCGACCGGCCGTACGCCAGTCGCCGATGCCTCGCTGCCATCGCCAAATCGCGCGGAATTTTCGACGAAGCTGAACCCCGGGGCAGGCATGTCGATCACCGAGAGACCGTTCAGCGCGACCGGGCCGGTGTTCTGCAACTCGAGACGATACTGGACCAGATCGCCGATCACGGCATCCGGCGTGGCCACGGTCTTGGCGAGTCGCACGGTGAGCGGATCGACTCCCTGGGGGTCCAGGGGAACGTGGTTATTGACGAAGTCCGGATCGCCCGCGGCCATGCTGAACGAAAGGTAATAGAGCACCTGTTCGGACAGACCCGGTGCCTCGGGGCTGTCGGTCATCAGCACCGGACCGGGCAGTCCGGTGGGATCGAAGGCCCCGTCTTGAGCGGGCAGCAAGGCTGACTGCCCGTCCACGTACTCGTCCGGTCCATCCACGAAGATTCGGATTTCGGAGCCTGACGGACAAGCGGGATCTGCGTCAGTCAGCAGATCGAAGCGATAGCTGCCGTCGTCGCCGGTGACCTGGTTCTGCTGACCCGGCAGCAGGCACGCCTCCGGCAGCGTGATGTCGCCGGCGTCGGTGAATGTGATACGGGCGCCGGACACCGGTGTTCTCGTGATCGCATCGTAGACGATACCGGTCGGATACACGGGCAGGTTCACATCCGCGTTGTCGCTGCCTGGTTCCAGAGCAACATCGGAAACCACGCGGAACACGGCGCCGCTGCCCGGCTGACGGAGCCGGACTTCGTATCCGGGCTGTGCGAGGACGTCCCCGAACGAATAGCTGCCGTCCGCGAGCGTCACGCCTGACGCGACCGACTGACCATCGAAAACAAGCTCGACGACCCAGCCCGCCAGACGCTCTTCGTCGGCGTCGATCTGGCCATCGAAATCCTTATCGACCCAGGCTGTGCCGGCCAGAGAGGCGTAGGAGGAGACCTCCCCGATATCGGTTCTGACTGCCGAGCCCCCTGCCCCGGTGAGCGCGTCCAGATACTCGATAATCAAACTATCGCCATCCCGGGTGACCAGGATGCCGTCGTCATCGGCCCCGGGGCCGGTCGGGCTCTCGGTGCTCAGGACCCCGGCGAAACGGCCGGCATTGGCGCCGTCGTCAGACAGCATAATGGACTCGGATTCACCCGTGTTCTGGTTGATCACGGTGACCAGCACGCTGCCCGCACCGACGAGATCGGCGTCCTCGACGAGCAGATCGAGCGTCTCGCCCGGCACGCTGGTCTCGGTTATCTCGACGGTTCCATCTGCGCCGCCGATCACGTCACTCGCAGATATCCGGGTCGCGGATCCGCCGAGCACCGTCAGCACATCTTCATAGAACGCGACTAAGGTATCGGCCGCCTGGGTATTCATGATTCCGTCGCCGTCAACGCCAGCTGCGAGCCCGAACCCGGTGGCCAGGCTGCCGATGAAGGTGCCGGGTGAGGCGGCATCCTCCGTCAGGCCGATCACCTCGCTCTCGCCCGTCACCTCATTGTCGACCGTCACCGAGATCGTGCCCGAACCGGCCAGGTCGGGATCAGTGACGGAGATCGACAGCGTGTCCCCGGGTATGGACGCCGGGGTGATGGATATGGTCCCGTCCGCGCCGCCGCCTACCGTGTCGGCGGCGGTCAGGTCGGCGCTGCCGCCAGC
>CBDTYJ010000370.1:0-2666 GCA_965364575.1 uncultured Gammaproteobacteria bacterium | reverse complement strand
ATCCTCGGCGCCGAAGCCTGGGAGCGATTGATGCGGGACTATTTCTCCCGACACCGTGCCCACACGCCCCTGTTCCTCGAGATGCCGAGGGAATTCCTCAAATATCTGGAGGAGGAACGAGGCACGGTGGACGGCGACCCGCCGTTTCAGCTGGAGCTGGCCCACTACGAATGGGTGGAATTGGCCTTGTCCATAGACGAGCGCCAGCCGGATCTCTCGGGCATCGACCCTCAGGGCGACCTGCTGGCCGGCAAGCCCGTCCTGACCCCCCTGATGTGGTCCCTGCGCTACCGTTTCCCGGTGCATCGCCTGGGGCCCGATTACCGGCCCGAAGACGCGCCGGAACAACCGACCCTGCTGCTGGTCCATCGCAATCTTGCAGGTCAGGTGGGTTTCGTCGAGATCAACATCGTCACCGCCCGGCTGCTCGAGCTGCTGGGAGATGACACCGTCGGCTCCGGCCGGGCCGCCCTGGAGCGCATCGCCAACGAGATGTCACATCCGACCCCCGACGCGGTGATCGACGGCGGTGCCGAGATCCTCATGCAGCTGCGGGAGCGGGAAGTCGTCCTGGGCACCGCCGGGCCGCCGCGAGATTCCGTCTGAACGAATACACAGGAAAGGCGAGAGCGATGAATGTGCTGATATCGAGCTGGACACGGCTGACCGAGATCCTGGAACGCATCGGCGACTGGTTGCCGGGACTGTTCCTCCGCGTCCTGCTGGGCTACGAGTTCTTCGAAGCGGGCCTGAACAAATACCGGGGAGAAAACTGGTTCGGCAGTATCCAGGACAAATTCCCGTTCCCCTTCAACGTCGTGCCGCCGGAAATCAGCTGGCTGCTGGCCACCTGGACCGAGCTGCTGGGCGGAGCGCTGCTGGTGCTGGGGCTATTCACCCGTTTCTGGACCATCTCACTGATCATCCTGACCATCGTCGCCACCGCCGCCGTGCATTGGCCGGAAAGCTACAGCAGCTTCGGCGAATTGATGAAAGGCTATGCCATCAGCAACAAGGGTTTCGGAAATTTCAAGTTGCCCGTGATCTATCTGGTCATGTTTATACCGCTGCTGTTCAGCGGGCCCGGAAAGGCCAGCCTCGACTATTTCCTGCGCCGGCGCGTGGTCGGATACTGACCAGATCGCCGTCGAGGGCGGCGCTGCCGGACCGACATCCGGAACGGGGACTGGGGGGACGATGGATACCTTGATCTTCCTGAAAGATCTGCTGGCGGATCTGTTCGTCATCGCCGTCGGGCTGGGCGTACTGGCGGTGATCGTGATGTTCTTTATCGACATCACCCAGACCAGGCATGCGGTGCGTCGTAATTATCCGGTCGTCGGGCGCTTCCGCTATTTCTTCGAGCACCTGGGGGAATTCTTCCGTCAGTATTTCTTCGCTCAGGATCGGGAGGAACTGCCGTTCAACCGGGCCGAACGGTCCTGGGTCTACCGCGCCGCCAAGGGTGTAGATACCACCGTGGCCTTCGGCTCGACCCGGGACCTGCGCCCGCCCGGCACTCCGATCTTCGTCAATTGCCCGTTCCCGACCCTGGACGAGGATGCGGCACCGGTCTCGACCACATTAGTCGGGCCCGGTTGCCGCCTACCCTTCCATACCGACCGGCTGTTCAACATCTCGGCGATGAGTTACGGCGCTATCTCCAAGCCCGCGGTCATCGCCCTTTCCCGGGGCGCCAAAAAAGCCGGTATCTGGCTGAACACCGGTGAGGGCGGATTGTCCCGCTTTCACCTGATGGGCGGGTGCGACCTGATATTCCAGATCGGCACGGCCAAGTATGGCGTGCGCGATGACCATGGCGCCCTCAGCGATGCGCGCCTGACCGAAATCGCGGCCCATGAACAGGTGCGGATGTTCGAGATCAAGCTCAGTCAGGGCGCCAAGCCCGGCAAGGGCGGCATCCTGCCCGGCGGCAAGGTGACGGAAGAGATCGCTTCGATCCGCGGTATCCCGGTGGGGCGGGACTCGATCAGCCCGAACCGTCATCCCGATATCGATGCGCCCGGGGATCTGCTCGACATGGTGGGTCACATCCGCTCGGTCACCGGCAAACCGGTCGGGTTCAAGGCGGTGATCGGCGCCTGGGGCTGGCTCGACGAGTTGTTCAGGGAAGTGAGCCGGCGGGGTTATGACAGCGCGCCGGACTTCATCACTATCGACAGCGCCGATGGCGGAACTGGCGCCGCGCCCCAGAGCCTGATCGACTTTATGGGCATGCCGATCCGCGAGAGTCTGCCACTGACCGTGGATCTGCTCGATTCCTACGGTCTGCGCCCGCGAGTCCGCGTCATCGCCAGCGGCAAGTTGATCAACCCGGGCGCCGTCGCGCTCGCGCTCTGTGCCGGCGCCGATTTCGTCAATTCAGCGCGTGGCTTCATGTTCTCGCTGGGCTGTATCCAGGCGCTCCAGTGCAACAAGAACACCTGCCCCACCGGTATCACGACCCACAATCGTCGCCTGCAGCGCGGGCTGCATCTGGAGGACAAGGCCGAGCGGGTCTACCGCTATGCCGAGACGATGCACAAGGAAGTAGGCGTCATCGCTCACTCCTGCGGAGTAAAGGAACCGCGCCAGCTCAGACGCCATCATGTGCGCGTGGTCAACGATCGCGGGAGTTCCACGCCGCTGGACGAACTCTACCCCTA
>CBDTYJ010000369.1:0-2668 GCA_965364575.1 uncultured Gammaproteobacteria bacterium | reverse complement strand
GTGGGCTGGACATAGGGCGGAAGCAGGCTGCTGCGGGCGGCGTCGAGGAATTCGCCGGTCGCGGCGCAGCGTTTGGCGAAACTCTGCAACCGGCGCGGCAGCGGCGCGAAGTCACGGATCACCAGGTCTGAGAAGGCATCGCCGAGCCGCGAAGTATAGGTCAGGGGATCGGTGATGCTGTCGAGCCGGGTCTGTTGCAGGATCGCCAGCTCCAGCCGGGTCTTCATGATGTGCAGATCCACCTGGTCGGCCCGGTCGAGCGCCGCGGCATCGATCGACTCCAGACGCTGAAGCAGGATCTGGCGGGCCTGGTAGGACTGCGCCCACGCTCCGGCCGAGGGCGCGCCCATACGGTCGTCGTAATAGGTCGGGTCCTCGCCCTTGCCGTGGATGCCGTAGCTGGCAGCGCCCGTGGGCTCTTCCTCCAGCATGACCTCCAGATAGAGGCGCGCGAGACCGTCGACGGATTGCTGTTGCGCCACCCGCGCCGTCCAGGCGTCGAAGTCGAAACCGTTGGTCTGGGCCGATATCGTCACCAGAGGCAGGAACAGCAGCGCGAGGGCGCACAGGATCGTTGGCGTTCTTTTCATGTCTCAGTGCTCTGGCGAGGCTCGATCGAGCGTTGACGTCGTGGTTTCCCAGCATAACGGGGCCCGGGACTTCCGCTCAACGGTGACAGGCCTGCTCGGTCCGGGGCTCCCATAGCCAGCCGCTCGGGCGCGGGTGCCGACGGGCGCCCCGCAAACCCCGATCCACATTCAAGATTTCGCTCTTTCAGCCGACAACTCCTTGTGGAGGAACGCATTTTGCCGGCAGAGCGATTTTTTCTCACGGACGCCATCCTGTTCTGGCACGACTGGGCCCAGACCCTCGCCGTCGGGCTGCTGGTGCTGGTGTTCGTTTATGCCATGGTGCAAGTCGCCGCCGCCGGCTCCGGGGGGGCCATCGCCAGGCGGCTGACCGGTGGCAGCCTGCGCGCCGCGCTCCTGATCGGGCTGACGCTGGTGGGGACCGTGCCGTCCGCGGCACTGGGCCTGATGCTGGCCGAACGTTCCGCCCACCTGCGCCATGAGCGCATGTCGGTCCGTCTGGAGGAAGCGGCGGTATCCATGTCCTATGCCGTGGAACACTTCATGGACAAACACCTGGCCGGCGTCAACGGTGCGGCCCAGGCGGTGACCCGGGGCGGACGGCATGACCGCGGCGCGCTCAATGACTGGCTCCTGCTCTACCACGACATCTATCCGGATTTCCTGACCATGCTGAGCGCGGACGCCAACGGAGACATCGTCGCCGCCACATCCAACATGACCGGCTTCCTCACGCCCATCTCCGAACTCCAGGGACACAACGTGGCCGACCGGCCCTACTTCCGGGGTCCGATGGCGGATGGCGCGCCGTTTATCTCAGAAGTCTTCCAGGGGCGGGACCTGGGCCGCGACCCGATCGTGGCCGTCAGCGCCGCCGTGACCGACGCCGGGGGGCGCCGCCTGGGGATCGTCGAGGGCTCGCTGAATCTGCGCGCGTTCAGCCGTATCGACGAGGAGCGTCCGCATCTCGATGGCAGCGTCATGATCCTGGTCGATCAGGATAATCAGGTCATCTACGCGAGCGCTGAAGCGGGCATGACCGAACTGGAATCCATCGCCTCCGATCCCCTGATCTCGGCCGCGGCCGGCCAGGGCGACGGCAGCTACGAGTTCGTCTCCGAAACCGGCGGCGAGACAGTGAAGTTCCTGGGCGCCCGCGCGCCTACCAGCAACGGCTGGACGGTTTACTTGCGGGTCCCGCTGGACCAGATCAGCCGGCAGATGGTGCGCGACTATGTGGTCAGCGCCGTCCTGATCTTCATCGCCTGCATCCTCTCCATGCTGCTGGCCGGCGCCATCTTGCGGCGGGTGTCCCGCTCCGTAGACGACATGAACCGTGCCGTGGCGCGCTTCCGATTCGACGGGACCGAGCAGCCCATCGCCACGCCGGAGAACACGCCCGACGAGTTCCGGCCGATCTTCAAACAGATGCGCCGCCGCTCGAAACAGCTTCGGGCCGCCCACGACCGCCTCAAACACTCCATCGAAGCGGGCGAGTCGCTGCGAAGGGAACTGACTCAGGCGATCGCGCTGAAGGAAGTAGAGATCGCCGAGCACACCGCCGAACTGGAGCGGACCAACGAGCGCTTGAGCGGCCTGAGCAAGGAAGATCCGCTCACCGGCATCCCCAACCGGCGGGAGTTCGACGCCTTCGCCACCCGCGTCTGGCGCCAGGGCGCCCGGGATAAGGCCCCGGCTGCGGTGATCCTGCTGGACGTGGACTACTTCAAGATCTACAACGACCGATCCGGCCACCAGGCCGGTGACGAATGCCTGCGCGAGGTCGCCCAGACGCTACGGGCCTGCGCGTCTCGCCCCCTGGACCTGGTCGCCCGCTACGGCGGCGAGGAATTCGTGGCCATCCTCGGCGGCTCCCCCGTCAGCGACGCTCTGGTGGTGGCCGAGCGCATGCGCAAGGCTGTCTTCGATCTCCAGATCCCGCACCCGGGCTCGTCGTTTGGCGTGGTGACCATCAGCGTCGGCACCGCGTCGGTGGTGCCCTCGCCCGAGGCCGATCTGGAATCAGCGATCAAGAGTGCCGACGAAGCGCTCTATTACGCCAAGGCCGCCGGCCGCAA
>CBDTYJ010000368.1:0-2713 GCA_965364575.1 uncultured Gammaproteobacteria bacterium | reverse complement strand
ATGCCCGATTTCGACGATACGTTCGAGATCGTCCCGACGGCTTTGGAAGAGACAGATCCCGGCACTTACACAGCCATCAAGATCAAGTCCTCCGATTCGGTGCATTATTACGTCGAAGGCCGCGATGCGGTCGCCGGTAACGTCAGCGACACCGGGGCCGTCAACGACGTGGTGGTGATGGAAGCGGTCGACGCCTGGCCGCCGGGCATCTATCCGAAACGGACGCTGAACGGCCAGCAGGTGATGGTTGCCGGTGGTGCCTCCCATCAACCGGATCCGACGGTCGAGATCGCCTACCTCGGCGTCAACGCGGGCCCGCCGGAAACCTACAACGTCAACGTCAAGATCAAGGCCATGGAGCGGCCCGACCCGAAGATCACGCCCTGGAATGCGCCGCCCTGGGAGACCACCGACATCTGGGTGGACAGCGAGCGTGAGGGCGGCGGCTGGGACGACCCTGCGACCGCCGTGCCGAAACCCGACAACGGCGAAGCGGCCTGGGTCGATCACGTCAATCGGGTCTACGCCCGGATCACCAATATCGGCGCCGGCGACGCCACCGGGGTGACGGTGCGCTTCCGCGTCAACACGCCCGGCGGTATCGGCGATGCGGGCCAGTTCGTCGATCTGGCGACCCCGGCTCCTGTCGACATACCGGCCGGGGAGTCGCGCAACGTGTATGCGGAGTGGACGCCGACCATCGGCGATCACACCTGTATCAAGGTCGAGATCGAACATATCCCGGGCGAAGAAGACATCTACAACAACTTCGCTCAGGAGAACGTGGACCATTTCTACTCGGGAACGGCCAGTCCGTGGCAGACCGTGACGCTGCCGGTCCGGGTCGCCAACCCGTTCAAACAGAGCCAGCGGGTGGATCTGGAGATCAATGGACTGGAGGAAGGATGGACGGCGAAATTCGCCAACAAGTGGGTCCAGCTCGATACCAAGACCTTCAAGACCGTAGATGTGTCGATCACGCCGCCGCCGGAGGCCCGGCGTTGCACGCGCCTGGATCTTGACGTCTACGGCATGACCCAGATCGACGACTACATCCAGGTCTATGGCGGGCTGAACCCGATTATCCATCTCGCCAACCCGATCGAGTTCCACAAACTCGCGATCCGGCCACAACGGGAAGACCCGGATTATGCGGAGACCACCCAGCAGGGGGGCAGGCGCTACCGGATCATGGCGGTGACCTCGCCCGAGCTGAAGCAGGTGGAGATCGCCGTGATCGTCACCAACCCGCAGGGCGAAGACACGGTCTATTTCACCACCACCGACGACAACGGCGTGATCGATACCAGCTTCCCGGCCAACCAGCCGGGCACCTGGACGGCGTATACCTACTACGCCGGTGACGACTGCAACGCGCCGACGGAGAGTCGGCCGGTCGGTTTCGACGTGGTGGTGGCAGGCGGCGTGCCGGAGCGGCCGTGGTGCTGGTGGTGCTGCGTGATCACGATACTCCTGCTGATCCTGATCCTCGGCGTGCTGATCATGCTGTTCAGGCGCCTCGCCAGCGCAAAGCGCCAGGGATGAGCCGTAAATGACAAGAGCCCGGCGACACGGACGGGGAGGGCGGTAAACATACTGCCGGCAAACAGGCGATGCGCGTCCGGTCTGAAGCCACACGGCTTCGGTCCAGGACGCGTCTATCGCTCACAGACATAGACCGGGAGCCGGCCCGGACAAGGAGGCGGATATGGCCTGGAAACAAGTCGAAAACTACTGGCTCGGGTACAGCATTCCCAAGCGGAGCTTCTATTTCTACTACAAGCTCCAGGGGGAGAACTCCGTATTCCAGATCTTCCCGACCCCCGGAGAATTCAGGGGATTGTCGGATATGTTCCGTAACGAAGGTCCGATCAGCTTCAACACGAACGGCAAATACTTCGTGACGGCGGCCGAGGAGATCGGCGAGGAAGAATCCTCACCCTGACGGGTCGGGCCGCGAGGCGGTTGGCGGCGCCATGCGCGCCGCCGGGCGCCGTGCCCGGGACTGAACGTCATCGCGGCCACGTCAGGCAGAGTAAAGCTGAGCCACCAGGGCCACATGGGCCGTCGAGTGGGCGAGGATCACGATCCAGAGGTTCCGGCCGCAGAGCAGGAACCCGATGCCCCAGACTAGACCCATGATGGAGGTGAAGATCACTCCGCCCACGCCCCACTGGAAATGGATCGAGCCGAACACGACGGCCTGCAGGAGGGCAGCCAGCACGACGCCGATCCTGCCGCCGCCCAGCAGGCAGGCGAAGCGCTCGATGAGGAACCCGCGATAGAGGACCTCTTCCGGCACGGCAGCGGTCAGCGGGAGGATCAGGCCCAGGGCGATGGCAGCGGACAGATTGCCTCCAACATAGTCATACCGGGACATATCCGGCGCCGGCACGTCGAAGAATTGCCCCAGCACCGCAGCGGCCGCGCCCTGGGCGATGACGAACGTGGCCATGATGCCGATGATCCACAAGGGCACGGTCCACCAGCGTTTCGGTCGCCTGAAACCCAGATCCGCCAGGGAGCGGCCCCGATGCAGGGTCAACCAGACCGCGGAAGCCGCACCGAGCAGGACGGCCATGACGCCACGTGCCTCGTCGCCCCAGGGCAGCACGTCCGCGAGAGCCAGTTCGATCCCGAACGCAGCGGCCGAGATCAGTACGACGAGCAGGATGTCAAGGAGCGCGGCTTGCCGCGAGGGATTGCCCGGGTC
>CBDTYJ010000367.1:0-2714 GCA_965364575.1 uncultured Gammaproteobacteria bacterium | reverse complement strand
CGCCAGGACAGAGCGTACATGTCTGCCAAGTGTACTGACGACACATGATGCGTAAAGCGCCCCGGCAATTTAACCGGCCCCGAGGGCTGCCGCCCCTTGTCGCTCAGGGGCTTTCGCAGATTCGCGGCATCCTGGTCAGCAGCCATCCGGGCGCATACCGCGGCGCGAGATGCGCCCGGATCCTCGCGGAGCGACCTGCTGCCCGCTGACCCGTTCCGTGTCGTCGCAGTTTGCGTCTCCGGATGTGACGATCTGTGAACCGGTTCGCAGCCCTGCCCCGGCCGATGGCCTATCCTGCGTCCAGGGTTAGCTAATGTCTGACTCTGTCATCTCTCCAATCGGTTTTGCAGGGCGCCTCTCGGCGCCCTCTTTTTTATCTTCGCACGGCTCAGGCAGCAGCCAGTTTGTCGGCCATGCGCGTGGTCTCCGGCAAGCGGTACCGGGTTATGCAGGCCAGCGTGTAGCGGACCGCGGTCTCCAGGCTGACGCGGTGGCCGATGGAGACGTAGATCGGGCGCACGTCGGTGCGCGAGCGCAACACCATGCCGATGATCTCGTCGCCATCCATCAGCGGCACCCGGCTCCCTTTGTTGCGACCCGGCTCCGCGTGAGTGCCGATCAGTCGGCTCTTGGCTACGCCGATAGTCGGCAGACCCGTCACCACCCCCAGATGACTGGCGAGCCCGAGGCGGCGCGGATGGGCGATACCCTGGCCGTCGCACAGGATCAGATCCGGGGTCTCACTGAGCCCGGCCAGGGCATCCAGCACGGCCGGGATCTCTCTAAACGACAGCAGACCCGGGACGTAGGGGAAACAGGTGGGGCGGCGAGCCAGGAAGTACTCGAGCAGCTCGAGCTCAGGGAAACTGAGCACCGCCGCGGCTGCCCGGGTCACCTTGCCGCCTTGCTCGAAAGCTACATCGGTACCGGCGACCCGGCGCACCTTCCCGAGCGTGTCTTTACGGATGACTTCGCCGCGCAGACGCTCCTGGATCGCGCGGGCCTGGGCGGGACTGACATCCCAGGGATGGGGTCCGGCAGCGGATTTAAGGCGCGGGCTCAAGTCCACGCGCTATAGCGGCTTGTTGCGGGTGAGGATCTGACCATGGATCACGCTTACCGTCCTGCCGGAAGTCTAGCACCTGCTGGCGCGGGCCAATTTTCGGGCGCGTGGAGAGGCAGATCGACGTATGAGCAGGCCACGGCTCGCGATCCGGCCCGGTTTAAGACCTGCCCCGGGGTCCCTATACTGGCGGCTGCGCCGATCCCGGCAGCATTCGGCGACGCAGGGAGCAGTTGTGGATGGCGGCGAAAGGAAATTCTCCCGATGTTCAGGGCGATGCAGTCCGCATCCCGAGTCTGTTCGACGCGCTGTTGCCGCTGGCGATCCTTATCGCCCTGTTGACGCTTTCCGTCTATCTGTTCGGGGCCGATTCCTCTTACGGACCGAATCAGGTCGCCCTGATCCTCGCGACTGTCGTCGCCAGCCTGGTAGCGGTCAAGAACGGCCATCGCTGGACCCATATCCACGGCGCCATCGGCAACGGCATCTCGTTGGCCATCGGCGCCATGCTGATCCTGCTGGCCGTCGGCGCGCTGATCGGCGCCTGGATGCTGTCCGGTACGGTGCCGACCCTGATCCATTACGGTCTCAAGGTGCTGAGTCCGTCCCTGTTCTATGCGGCCAGTTGCCTGATCTGCGCGCTGGTCGCGACCGCCATCGGCAGCTCGTGGACGACCGCCGGGACCCTGGGTGTGGCGCTGATCGGGATCGCCCTGGCCCAGGGCCTGAGCCCGGAAATTACGGCCGGCGCCATCATCTCCGGCGCCTATTTCGGCGACAAGATGTCGCCCCTCTCGGACACGACCAATCTGGCTTCGGCGGTAGTCGGTACCGAACTGTTCACTCACATCCGCCACATGGCCTGGACCACGGGCCCGTCTTTCGTCCTTGCGCTGCTGTTGTTCACCGGGCTGGGCATCCTCGCGACTCCGGCTACGGATGTGGCTCAGCTGGCCGAGACCTCCGCCACACTCGGGTCCCGGTTCGACCTCAGTCCGCTGACCCTGCTGCCGGTGGCCCTGTTGATCTGGCTGGCCCTGAGGCGCGTGCCGGCGCTGCCAACGATCCTGGCGGGCGCGGCACTCGGTGCCGTACTGGCGGTCCTGATTCAGCCGGACCGGGTCGCTGAGCTTGCGGCCAGCCCGGATCTGCCCCGCGGCCTGGCGCTGATCAAGGGGGTCTGGATATCCCTGTTCGCCGGTTACAGTTCGAACACGGGCGACCCGGCGGTGGACGCCCTGCTCTCCCGCGGCGGGATGCTGAGTTTTCTAAATACCATCTTCCTGATCCTCACCGCCCTGTCATTCGGCGCGGTGATGGAACATACCGGGCTGCTGGAACGTATGATCACTGCGGTGCTTCGTGCCGTCCGGGGCACCGGCTCATTGATCGCCTCGGTGGTCGGGACCACCGTCCTGTCCAACGTGGTCACCGCAGACCAATACATGTCCATCGTCATCCCTGGCCGTATGTTCCGCGAGGAATTTCGCCGGCGCCGGTTGAAGGCGCGAAATCTCTCGCGCACGGTCGAGGACGCGGGGACCCTGACCTCATCCCTGGTGCCCTGGAACAGCGGCGGCGCCTATATGGCTGCGACACTCGGTGTGGCGACGCTGGCCTACCTGCCGTTCTGTTTCCTGAACCTGATCAA
>CBDTYJ010000366.1:0-2720 GCA_965364575.1 uncultured Gammaproteobacteria bacterium | reverse complement strand
GAGAGTGCGATCCCGGGCAACGGGCCGGTCACGTTTATCGTGCGCTCCGAGGATACTAACGGGTCCGCCTATCGGAGTAGCGAATATTCCAACGCGAATGCTCGTCCCCGACTGTTCGTGACCTATACGTTGTGATGCTCACCGGCCGGACTAGATTAATCGAAGGAAATCCTGTCAGATTCGATCATGCGTTGATGAAGCCGGCATCCGGCTGATCGGATTCGGCCGGGACGGGGAACAGTGTCTCGCTGCCGACTGTTCTGCGGGGTTCCGTAGTGTGGGAGTAGGTCACTGCCATGCATCTAAATAAGCAGCCCCTGCCGGATCTTTCCGGCAGGTTTTTTTCTGGGCCTCTGATACGGGGAAACGCTACCCATCTCTATATGTCGGGCCCTGTGCTGCGCTCCGGGTCCGGCCCTCGCCCGGTAGGCGCCGGGCGTTCGCCGGCATACCTTCGAGGATCCGAGAAACAGCACTCCAGCCATGGATCGCCTTCGATCATCGACGCGATCTCCGGCACGCAATCGGGCTCCGACAATACGGTGTCGAAGTCTTTATCCAGGTCCGGCATTCGCCGCGCCGTCTCGAGCAGTGCCTGGCGACACAAGGGCTGGCTTCGGTGAACCAGAACTACAGTGGGGCCATGCGTTCGGCCCCAATCCGGCCCTCGGCCTGAGGAAGGAGGGTGTCCGCCGGGGGCTTCCCTCTTTTTCTCTTTAGGCGATTATGATGTCGACTGATGACGCGGCCGAACTGACCTGTGGAGACTCCCATGACCGATCTGTCGATTCTCGTACCGGGCCTGCTGCTGGGCCTGTATACGATGCTGTTCTTCTTTTTTTTGGGTCTGACCCGCCGGGCCGCGATCGTCGGCAAAGAAATCAGCATCAAGTATTACCGCACCTACGACCAGGGCCGGGAGCCGGAACGGCTCAAGGTGCTGACACGACACGCTTCGAATCTGCTGGAGACGCCGGTCCTGTATTACGCAGGCCTGCTCTTCGTCGTCGTGTCTGGTGCCACGAGTGTATTCTTCACGGCCCTGGCCTGGTTGTATCTTGCGGCCCGCGTCCTGCACGCCTTCATCCATCTCGGCAGCAATAACGTCACCCACCGGTTCCTGGCTTTCGGCAGCAGCCTGATCGTTCTGCTGATCATGTGGGTCGGCGTGCTCATCCAGGTTGTCAGCGATACCGCCTGACCCGTTAGGAGGTGGGGAACCGATACTGGAATTCAGGCCAGAGATTGCTGCATGACTGACGCGGAACGCCAGGCTCAGCGCCCGAGCGCACGCTGGCGTTGGGCTGTGTGTGATCCGCGCCGGCCTGGCATCGATTGCCCAGGGCGACCTGTTCGCATGTGAGCGGCGTTGCCTGGTTCTGCTGGCGACGAAACGAAGGCCAGCCCGATCATAGGCAATATCTACCTCAGCCGATCATCGTCGCAGCGGCATATCGAAGGACGTACCCCCGCTCATGTCCGCCTCACACGTCGAGGACGATACGGAACCGGGCCTTGCCGGCGCGGAGATGGTCGAAGGCCTCGTTGACCTTGCTGATGGGGAAATGCTCGGTCATCGGCTCGATGCCGTGGCGGGCGGCGAACTCCAGCATCTTGCGGAGTGTCGCCGGACTGCCGACCGGGGAACCCGAGATCTCCTTCTGACCGAACAGCATCGGGATGGTCGCCACATCGAGAGGATCGAGCAGGGCGCCAAGCACGTGAAGCCGGCCACGGGGCCTGAGTGTTGCCATGAAGGCATCCCAGTCCAGCTTGACGTTTACGGTCGACAGCAGCAGGTCGAAGCGGCCCTCGGCGGCGGCGATCTCGTCCGGGTTGCGGGAGACGATCGTGTCGTGGGCACCGAGGTCCAGAGCTTCCTGGCGCTTGGAGTCGCGGGAAGTGATGGCGGTGACGTGGCAGCCCCAGGCCCGGGCGAATTGCACGGCGAGATGACCGAGACCACCGATGCCGATCACGCCGACGTGGGCCGTCGGCGGGATGTCGAACTGCACGAGGGGATTGAACACCGTGATGCCGGCACACAGCAGAGGCCCGGCGGCGGCGGCATCGAGGCCCTCGGGGAGCTTCATCACGCTGGCATCCTGGGCGCGCACCCGGTCCGCGAAACCGCCGTGACGCGCGACGATGGTCATGTCGGAGCTCCCACACATATTGTGGTCACCGCCCATACACTGGTCGCAGGTCATGCAGTAGCCGGCATGCCAGCCCAGCCCGACCTTGTCCCCGATCGCCAGACCCCGGACGCGATCGCCGATGGCGGCGACGGTTCCGATCACCTCGTGGCCCGGTACCAGGGGGAAGCTGGTCATGCCCCAGGCGTTTTCAAGCATGCTCAGGTCGCTGTGGCAGATGCCGCAATGCTCAACGGCGATGTCGACGTCGTGAGCGCCCAGTGCGCCGAGTTCGTATTCGAAGGGGGCGAGCTTGCCGTCCTGCTCGGTTGCGGCGTAGGCATGAACGGTGGTCATGGGCGGATGCTCCTGTCGGGGTGCAGAGTATGGAGGTGGACGGCCATTCCAGGGCTCGGGTCTGACATGGCAGCCCTGACGTGCCTTCTTTCCAGCTCCGATTGTCCGGATCAGGTAACGGAATGCAAACGGTTCTCTCGCCTGTCGGTGGCCCTAATGTTTCGCTGAGGGCACAACGGCCATCGTCCCCAGCAACTTGGCCACCAGGCTCTCAGCGGCATCCGCCAC
>CBDTYJ010000365.1:0-2739 GCA_965364575.1 uncultured Gammaproteobacteria bacterium | reverse complement strand
ACGCTGGCGGTGTAGCCGGCGGTCTGCGCGATATTGATCGGACCGCTGATGCTCTTGGGCGACACGTCACCCGTGACCATGCGGTAGAGCATCCTGACGGTCAGGGCGGACATCTCCCAGGTCCGCTTCAATGCCTCGCCCACGGCCGCGAACGGACCGAATCGCTGCTCGGTGATGACATCGTCGTAGAGATCATCCGGGACCACCACCCCGGCGCCGATCAGCCCGATCACGCCCGCTTCGGTCTCGCTGGACCCGATCGCGAGATCCAGCGATTTCGCGCGCCCTTCCCGCTCGATTTCCAGCGACACCTGCTGCTCTGGCCTGGCGCGGACGAACTCCACCCAGGCGCTCCAATCGCTGACCGGCTGGCCGTCGGCGGCGACGATCCGGTCCCCGACCTGGAGCCCCGAGCGGGCAGCCGAGCCGTCCGCATTCAGGCTACCGATCACCGGTGGCACCCGGGGTCGCCACGGCAGGATGCCGAGCCGCGGGAAGATGTCCGCGTCCTCGGTCAGCGCCCTGCGGTCTCCCTCCACCACCAGCAGCAGTTCACGCTGGCCGCCATCGGCCCCAAGCACCTGCAGGCGGGCTTCGCCGTCACCCACGAGTCCATCCAGCAGCCCGATGCGCGCGTCCATCATGGTGGGCGTCTCGCGCCGGTCGATCATGACGATTCGGTCCCCGTCCCGCAGCCCCGCGACCGCAGCAGCCGAGTCCGGTTCGACGCCGCCGATGACCGGCTGGAGGGCGGTGATGCCGCTGAGGAACATGAGCCAGTAGGCCGCCACGGCGAAGATGAAATTGAAAGCCGGACCCGCTACCAGGATCGCGATCCGCCGGCCGGGTGACTGGCGATTGAACGCACGGTGCTGCTGGTCCGCCGGCACCGGTCCCTCGCGCTCGTCCAGCAGTTTCACGTAACCGCCCAGCGGCACGGCCGCCACGGCGTATTCGACCGGATCCCGCCCGACTACCCTGCTCCAGATCGGCTTGCCGAAACCGATACAGAAGCGCAGCACTCTCACGCCCAGGCGCCGCGCAACCCAGAAGTGTCCGTATTCATGTACCGCCACCAGCACGCTGATAGCGACGACGAATGCCAGGATCGATGTAAAGATCTCACTCATGTGCATTTAGAACCGGAATCTCTCGATAGTTTCCGCGGCCATCTCGCGGGCACGCGCGTCCACCGCCAGGATCTGGTCCAGATCGGCAGGGTCTCCGGCGCTGTAACCGCTCAACACGGCGTCGATTATCCCGCTTATCGCCGTAAAGGGCACCTCCGCTGCCAGGAAAGCCGCCACAGCCGCTTCATTGGCGGCATTGAGGATGACCGGTGCTGCGCCGCCGCGCCGTGCCGCTTCGAGGGCGAGCCCCAAACAGGGGAATCGATCAGAGTCCGGCGCCCTGAAGTCGAATCGGCCGGCCGCCACCAGGTCCAGCGTACCGACACCGGAATCGAGCCGCTCGGGCCAACCCAGTGCATGGGCGATGGGCGTCCGCATGTCGGGATCGCCGAGCTGAGCGAGGGTCGAGCCGTCGCGGAACTGGACCAGGGAATGGACGATGCTCTGGGGGTGGACCACGACTCCGACCCGCTCGACGGGCACCTCGAACAGATTGCAGGCCTCGATCACCTCCAGGCCCTTGTTCATCATGGTCGCGGAATCGACCGAGATTTTCCGGCCCATCTCCCAGTTCGGATGGGCGCAGGCCTCCTCCGGTGTGACCTGCGCCAGCGTAGCCGGATCACGGTCCAGGAAGGGTCCGCCCGAGGCGGTCAGCAGGATCCGCCGCACGTCCGCGCCCACTCCGGAGCCGTCGCCTCCCAGACACTGGAAGACCGCGTTATGTTCGCTGTCGATAGGGATCAATTCCGCCCCATGTTGCCGCACGGCCTGCAGCAGCAGCGGCCCGGCCATCACCGCGGCCTCTTTGTTGGCCAGCAACACACGCTTCCCGGCTCTGGCGGCCGCCAGTGTGGACGGCAGCCCGGCCGCGCCGACGATCGCCGCCATCACGTAGCGGACTTCGTCCAGCACGACGGCTTCTTCAAGCGCCTCTTTGCCGGCGGCCGCACGGGTGGGGAGCCCGGCCGCCCGCAGCGCCGCCTCGAATTCATCCAGGTGTCGCGGATCCGCCAGCACCGCCAGGCGCGGCCGGAACTCGAGGCATTGATCCAGGAGCAGATTATGATTGTTGCGCGCGGTGAGCACCTCGATCCTGAAACGATCGGCGTTGCGCCTGACCACATCCAGAGTGCTGAGACCGACGCTGCCGGTGGAACCGAGGACGGCGAGTCCGGTCATGGCATGCGGATCCCGCCGAACACCAGGATGAACAGAGGCAGGGCTGCCAGCAGACTGTCGACCCGATCGAGCACCCCGCCGTGGCCCGGGAAGATACGTCCGCTGTCTTTCATCCCGGCCGAGCGTTTCAGCATACTGATCGTCAGATCGCCCAGGACCGAGAACGCCGCCACCGTCACGGCGGCGGCCATCGTCGGCAGTACGCGGGTTTCGAACCAGGCCGAACCCGCCGCGGCGACCAGCGCGACGGCGACCAGACCGCCTACGACGCCCTCCCAGGTCTTGCCCGGGCTCACGTTGACCGCCAGCTTGTGCCGCCCGAAAGCACGCCCGGAAAAGAACGCACCGACGTCAGCCGCCGCCACCAGCACGAACAGGAATAGTGTCCACTGTGCACCCCAGTCGCCGAGCAGGCTGACCAGAAACA
>CBDTYJ010000364.1:0-2747 GCA_965364575.1 uncultured Gammaproteobacteria bacterium | reverse complement strand
TTCCGGCGCCGGGCCCTGCCAGCAGGTCCGGTTCTCCCAGCCCCCGCAGGATCCGCGCGCGAGACGCGGCCAGCAGCGCCCGGGCTGTGTGACCGGTGGATGATTCGCCCAGGTGAATCGATTCGGTCACCGTCACCTCGATGGTGCCGCGCCGCGGCAGCCAATGTTCGGCCGGCAGGATCTGCCGGGCGCCGCGGATCACCACGGGCACCACCGGCAGCCCGGCCCGGGCCGCTGTGGCGAAAGCACCGTTGCGGAACCGGCCGAGGCCGGGCTCGGCGACAAAGGTCCCCTCGGGGAAAAAAGCAAGGGGATGGCCATCCTCGGCCTTGCCACGGATGCGGCGGGCGTCCCGGGCGCTGCGGTGCCGGTCCGAGCGCTCGACGAATTCCGAACCCAGGCGGCGCAGCAGCAGGTGAGCCAGCGGCACGCCGGTCATCTCGCGCTTGATCACGAAGCTGAAGTTGGCGGGCAGAGCCGCGGTCAGGATGACGCCGTCCAGGTAGCTGGCGTGGTTGGCCACCACCACGCAGGCGCCGGACGGCAGGTTATCGACGGTGCGGACCCGCAGTCCGATACCGGTCAGGGCGAAGATCGCCCGCGCGCCCCATCTGGCGAGTCGGCGGCGGGTCTTCAGCCCCGGGACCACCGCGACCAGCAGCGTCACCGTCAGCGTCACGAGGCCGAATGTGGCCAGCGCATACAGGCCCCAGAGCAGCCGCAAAGCGGATCGCAACAGTTCGATCATTCCCGTAGACGACCCAGGACAACCCTCGTTATGTGACGGACGTCACGTTATGTTAATAAGGTTCGCGATTTGTGATTGCGGTCACGGCTGCGGCGGGACGCGGGCCCGATACTCCGGAACTGAGAGCTATCCCGTCCGCCGGTATGGTGCGCGAGGACGGCTCGCCGATTCTAAGTCGGTTGAATGATTCAGGCCAGGACCGGGACCTGGGGTGGAGACCGGTCCAGCCGCCACGCCCTCGATGGCAGATGGGAATTATGGGCAAGAGTAACGGAAGCCGTAAAGACAACCGCCCCGCAGAGCTGATCGCCTCCGAGGCCAGGATCGAGAAATTCCTCGATGCGGTCTGGATGGAGCGGGGGCTGTCCCGAAACACCCTCTCGGCATACAGGACCGATCTCACGTCCCTGGCCAGATGGCTGGCGGAGCGTGGCCGGCCGGTCGCCGAAGCCAGCCGCGCCGATCTGCTGGAATTTATCGCCTGGCGGGTGGAATCCGGAGCCCGTCCGCGCTCCACTGCTCGCCAGCTGTCCAGTTTCCGCCGCTTTTTCCGGCACCTGCTGCGCGAGGCCGGCCGCAAGGACGACCCGACCGCCCGTATCGAGATGCCCAAGATCGGTCGGCCCCTGCCCAAGTCTCTGACCGAGAAAGAGGTCGAAGCCCTGCTCGAGGCACCGGATACCACGGACTGCCTCGGGAACCGGGACCGGACCATGCTGGAAGTGCTCTACGCCACCGGCCTGCGGGTGACCGAGCTGGTCAATCTCAAACTCAGCCAGATCAACCTCAATCAGGGGGTCATCCGGGTCGTGGGCAAAGGGGACAAGGAACGCCTGATCCCCCTGGGCGAGGAGTCCATGGAGTGGATCGAACAGTTTATCAAGGGCGCCCGGGCCGAGATCCTGCTGGACCGCCAGTCGGACTACCTGTTCCCGACCCGGCGCGGCGACCACATGACCCGCCAGGCATTCTGGCATCTGATCAAGCGCTACGCGACCAAGGCGGATGTCGGCGACAAGCTGTCACCCCACACCCTGCGGCATGCCTTCGCGACCCATCTGCTGAACCACGGCGCGGACTTGCGGGTGGTGCAGATGCTGCTGGGTCACAGCGATCTGTCCACCACCCAGATCTACACCCACGTAGCCAGAGAGCGCCTGAAAGACCTGCATTCCAGGCATCATCCCCGCGGTTGATGTGGCCGTTCCCCGTTTGATCTAAAATGCCGGCTTGCCGCCGATGAACCATTTGCCCGATCGGCGGTCCGAGGAACACATCGACCGACCCGAGACGTGTCCGTTATGATCAAACGACTTGCATCCGCCCTGATCGCTACCTCTTTGCTGGCGCCGACCGGCGTATTTTCCGAGGAGACGCCGAATGCCGTTTCCACGCCCGAGGAAGAGATCGCCTCGCTGATTCCGGGGCTGACCGCGGAAAACGTCACCGAGTCGCCCATATCCGGCGTGTACGAGGTGATGGTTGGCGGCCAGATCGTCTACATCACCGGAGATCGCCGTTTTCTTATCAAGGGCGACATCGTCGATCTCAAGACCAACGAGAGCGTCACCGAGAGCCGCCGCAGCAACATGCGGCTGGCCCAGATGGCGGAACTCAAGGAATCGCAGATGATCATCTTCGAGCCCGAAAACCCGAAGCACACGATCACGGTGTTTACCGACATCGACTGCGGTTACTGCCGCAAGCTGCACCAGGAAATGGACCAGATGAATGATCTCGGCATCCGCGTGCGCTACGTCTTCTATCCCCGCATGGGGCCGGGTTCCGAAGGCTGGGCCAAGGCCGAGGCCGTCTGGTGTTCCAAGGACCGGCAGCAGGCCCTGACCGACGCCAAGGCGGGCAAGGAAATCAAAGCGCCGAGCTGCGGCGCCACCCCGGTGGCGGCGGAATTCGAGATGGGTAACCGCATCGGCGTCCGTGGCACGCCGGCGATCATGACCGAAGACGGCACCCTGCTTCCGGGATACGTGCCGGCGGC
>CBDTYJ010000363.1:0-2748 GCA_965364575.1 uncultured Gammaproteobacteria bacterium | reverse complement strand
GCGGAGAGCACTTTCTGTTTCTGGTCGGACACCTCGGCCGGGAGGCGGATGGTAAAAGCTGAGCCCTCGCCGAGCGTACTGCGGCAGTCGATCGAGCCGCCCAGCATCTCGCAGAATCGTCTGGTGATCGCGAGGCCGAGCCCCGTGCCGCCGTATTCCCGAGTGGTGGACGCATCGGCCTGAGTGAATTCCTCGAACAGTTCGTCGACCTTTTCGGGGGCGATGCCGATGCCGGTGTCGGCCACCTCGAATTCCACCCACTCCTGGCCGTCATCGCCCCGTTCGCGCTTCGCCGACAGGGTAATCTGCCCGTTCTCCGTGAACTTGGCCGCGTTGGAGAGCAGATTGAACAGGGTCTGACGGACCTTGGTCAGGTCGCTCACCATTGCGCCGAGATCGCCGGCACCCCGGAGCACGAGAGTGTTGCCCCGCTTGTGAACGAGGGTATCCACCGTCGCCACGACCTCCTCGATCATCGTATCCACGGCGAAAGTCTCGAAAAAGAGATCCATCTTCCCGGCTTCGATTTTCGACAGATTCAGGACGTCGTTGATCAGCGACAACAGGTGGCTGCCGGCGCCGTGGATCTTTTTCAGATCGGCGATGAAGCCGTCCATCTCCAGGTCCTCGGCCTCTTCGATCAGCATCTCGCTGTAGCCGATGATGGCATTCATCGGCGTACGCAACTCGTGACTCATATTGGCCAGGAACCCGCTCTTGGCGCGATTGGCCGCCTCGGCATCATCACGGGCCTGCAGCAATTCGGCTTCGGCGACCTTGCGCTCGGTAATATCGCGGAACACGATGACCGCGCCGGCCAGTTCACCGTCCTTGCGCATGGGCGTGCTCGAGTACTCCACATCGAAACTGCTGCCGTCCTTGCGCCACAGCACCTCGTCATCCACCTTCGACGTAGTGCCGTCGGTGAAGGCCGCATGCATGGGGCATTCTTCGACCGGATAAGCGCTGCCGTCGGCGCGGGAATGGTGGATGATGTCGTGGACGGCGCTACCGAGCAGTTCTTCTTTGGAATACCCGAGCAGGCTGGCGCCGGCCCGATTGATAAACATCAGGCGACCCTTGGCGTCGACGCCGAATATGCCTTCGCTGGTCGATTCGAGGACCGAGCGATGCCGCGCCTCCGCCTCGGCCAGGGCGTCGGCGGCTTTGCGCCGCTCGGTGACGTCCCGTATCACGCTGGACACCAACAGCCCGTCCGCGGTCTCGAGCGGACTGAGGCCGACCTCGATCGGGAACTCGCTGCCGTCGGCGCGGACCCCGAGCAGACTGTCGCCGCCCAGCATCTCGCGCCGGACGGGGTCAGCGAAATACTTCGCCAGCAGATCCGGATGCCGTGCGTGAAAACGCTCCGGGATCAGCATGTTGATCGACTGACCCATCATCTCGGATGCGCTGAAGCCGAACGTCTTTTCCGCCTGGTCATTGACCATCACGATGGTGCCGGTCTGATCGACGATGACCATCGCGTCGGGCGCGGATTCCAGCAGTCCGCGGAAGCGGGCTTCGCCGGCACGCGTCTCGGCCTGCGTCCGCCACACCAGGCCGGAGACCAGCCACATCGCCAGCGCGATCAAGCCAAGCGCCAGCAGGATCGCCGCCGCCAGCCAGTATCCGGCGCGACGCACGGCGGCCAGAGCCTGATCCTCGGGCAGGTAGACGGCAAAGCTCCAACCCGCCGACTTGAGAGGTGCGAAGAATACGAACTCGCGATCTCCTTCCGGGGTAAGGATGGTGCCCGTGCCGGTCTCGCCCGCGATCATGCGCTGCGCAATCTCGAGCAAATCGGGCCGGTCCACCGCCTGTTCGAAGATCGTCGGATTCCCCTCTGAGATGCCTCCGGATCGGTGGATATAGCGCCCCTCGGCGGTGAGCACGACAACGTTCAGCTCGGTGCCGACGAAGGCCTGCAACGGCTCCAGCGGGATATCGATGGTGGTGACCCCGCGCAGGCGGCCGTCGTCGAAAAACGGCACGCTGTAGGTCGACATCATGATATCGCCGGCCCCCTCGTCGAAGTAGGGCTCGCTCCAGACCGGGCGCCCGCTCGTTACCGGGTCGCGCCACCACCGTATTGCGGGGTCGTTCAGATAGTCGTAGGCCTTGGCGATATCCAGCTGATTTAACTCGTCACCGGAGACGCCGGACCGGAAGACGTACGGAGAGAAGGCCTCTCTCCCGTCGAAGCCGCCCGGCACGAAGGCCATCGCGGCACCATAGATCAACGGATCCTGCAGTATCCCGTTCGACAGCAGGCGATAAATCTCCGCCTCGGTCAGATCCTCGCGCGGCGCGACCGTTTTTGCGGTCAGCTCGGCGACCTGGGCAACCCGGCGCAGTTCGCCGTCGAAGCGCTCGGAGAGCGTCCGCACCTCGCTGGTCATCGTGCGCTCGGTCATCGACACCGACCGCTGGGTAGTCGTAACCAGATTGATGCCGAAGACCACCATCAGGATGGCCGCGATCGGCACCACGGTGATTGCCATCAGACGGCCGCGCGTCATGGCGCGCCTCCGGCTATTCGCCGCCTGGGTGACCAGCTGGTCGGAGGCATTCACGCCGTCGGTACCTGGAGCGCTGCGTCGATCCGAGCGATCACATCGTCATCCAGCGTGATATCCACCGCAGCGGCGTTGTCGATAATCTGTTGCGGACGGCTGGCGCCGATGATGGCACACGCCACGTTTCTCTGGCGCAACACCCACGCCAGCGCCAGCTGCGCCATCGAGG
>CBDTYJ010000362.1:0-2783 GCA_965364575.1 uncultured Gammaproteobacteria bacterium | reverse complement strand
CTGCTGCTGGCCGTCCTGCTCGCCCAGTTGCCGCGGCCCGTCAGGCCCGTCCTGCTGACGCTGGCGGTTGAATTCTTCCTGCATCTCGCGGAAGGTCTCGTCGGCCAGGTCCTGCTGCTCGCGCAGAGTGTCCTGCAATCCCTGACGACCGGCCTGCTCGCCGCTTTGGCCCTGACCGCCCTGAACGACCTGCATGTTTTCCAGCATCTGCTGCAACTGCTGCAACAACTGCTGCGCCTCGTCCATGCGGCCCTGTTCCATCAGTTCCTGGATGCGGTTCATCAGTTCCTGCAACTGGTCCTGCGTGACCATCTGCGACGGGTCGATCTGGCTCTGCTGACGGTCGGGGTTGCGCTCGGCGTTTTCCGCCAACTGGCGCATATAGTCCTGCGCCGCGCGGCGCAATTCGTCCATCAGCTCCTGTATCTCTTCGTCCGTGGCGCCGTTTTCCATGGCTTCCGACAGCCGCTCCTGCGCGCGTTTCAGCCGCTCGGCGGCATCAGACAGGTCGCCGTCCTCGATCAGCAGAGCAGCCTTCCACAGCAGTTCCGCCACCTCGTCGCGCACTTCGTCGGACAGCGGCGCGGCGGCGTTGTAGTCCAGCCGCCGGATCGCGGTGCGGACCATCAGGTATGCCTTGTCGTTTTGAAAGATGCCTTCGGGCCGGTGCGTCACCGCCTTCAGGATCATCCCCACGCGCCGCGCGTTTTCGCGGCTCCACAGCAGGTCGCGGCGCTGTTCGGCCACCGATCCGGCCAGCGGATCGAAAAACCGCTTGCCGGGCATTGCCGTGCGCACCGGCTCGATCGCGCCCACATTGTTGGCCGCGTCATAGACGTTCAGAGAAATGCGCACCGGCAACCCGGCCCATGGATGCTCGGCCAGTTCCTCGACGATGGTTTCCTCTACCAGCGCCAGATCGCCGCGCATCGGCAGCTGCACGGAAAACGACAGCGCCTCGCGCGGCTCGGGTTCGGCGGCCAGCCCGTGGCGGCGGTCGACCTGCTCCATGTTCAGCTGCACCTCGACGGTGCCGCCTTCGATGCCATAGTCGTCCTCGGCCCTGAAGGGGACCTGCATCGACCCTTGAAGACTGCGCGATATCTCTCCGGTCAGTTCCACGGTCGGGGCCTGATCGGGTGTCATGCGCACGGTCCAGTTCCGCGGCTCGGCGCCGCGCGGCGTGACCGTCAGTTCGCCGTCGCGCGCGACCTCGAATTCGACCTCGGACAGGCCGGTGCCGGTCTCGGGCATGGCCGTACCGCCCGCCGCGCTGACCGTTTCGCGCAAGGTGGCGGAGTTTACGGTGCCATAAACCCGCAGGATCACCCGTGTGCCTTCGGGCAGGTCCATCGGTTTGCCTTCGGGAAACTCGTTCAGATAGATCGTCGGCTTGCCGGTATAGCCCGGCGGTTCGGCCCAGCCTTCATAGGCGGGGCCGCCACCGGCCACCGCATCTGCAGGAAGCCCCTGCAGGCTGTCGATCAGGCTCTGCCCCTGCCTGCCCGAGGCGAACACCACCGCCGAGACGAACACCAGCAGCGCCATCAGCCGCAAGGCCCAGGGGTCGCGTTTTGAAAGCTGCGGTTTCGGTTCCGTCGCGCGGGCGTCGCGCGCAGCCTCTGCCATGCGCTTCAGATGCATCGCCCAGACATATTCCGATCCCGCGTCGCCCGCGCCGATCGCCTGCCGGTCGCCCAGAGCGCCCAGCGGCCGCCCCTCCAGCGCCGCATCCAGCCGGTTGATCGCCGCCTTGCGGGTCGGAAAGCGGAAGCGCTCCGCGCCGCGCGTCAGAAGAAACAGGAAAGCGACCGCGAAAGCGGCAAGCACCGCCAGCAGCGCGGTCTGGCCGAGCGGCGAAAACACCCCCCAGCGCACCAGCCCGTAACCCAGCGCCAGCAGCGATCCGGCGGGCCAGAATGATTGCAGGAACCGCTCGGCGAACAGCGACAGCCGCGCAAGGATGATCTGCCGGCCCAGCGCCCGCAGCGCCGCATCGGAAATCCGTCTTGCCTCTGTTGTCTGAGCCCCGCGTTCCGGCCCTGCCATAAACCGCCTATCCAGTCCGGCCGCGAGTCACCCGCTCACAGCCATTCGGGAATCTTATCGCGATTTATGATTTCGTCAAAGCTCGGGCGTTCACGAATGACAGCGAATTGATCCCCGTTCACCAGAACCTCCGGTATCAGCGGCCGCGTGTTGTATTCCGACGCCATGACCGCGCCATAGGCTCCGGCGGATCGAAACGCCACCAGATCGCCCTCGGCCAGAGCCGTCATATCGCGCTGGCGGGCGAAAGTGTCACCGGTTTCGCAGACCGGCCCGACGATGTCGACGGGGTGCTGGTCGGCGCCTGCCTCCGGCTCGATCACCGGTATGATGTCGTGATGGGCGTCATACATGGCCGGGCGGATCAGGTCGTTCATGGCGGCGTCCACGATCAGGAAATCGCGGCCCTCGCCCTGCTTGTTATAGATCACCGAGGTCACCAGCAGCCCGGCATTACCGGCCACCAGACGGCCCGGCTCGATCTCTATCTCGCAGCCGAGGTCGCCGACCGTCTCGCGGATCACCTTGCCATACTCCAGCGGCAGCGGCGGCGCGGTGTTGGACCGCTCATAAGGTATCCCAAGCCCGCCGCCCAGATCCAGCCTGCGGATATCGTGCCCGTCGGCGCGCAGCGCGCGGGTCAGCTCGGCCACTTTCAGATAGGCCTGCCGGAACGGCTCCAGATCGGTCAGCTGGCTGCCGATATGCACGTCGATGCCGATCACCTCGATCCC
>CBDTYJ010000361.1:0-2788 GCA_965364575.1 uncultured Gammaproteobacteria bacterium | reverse complement strand
TGGCGGCCGACAGGACCGCGATGATGGGGATGGCGTAGATGCCGATCTCCATGCACTGCCGGAACACGGCGCCGATGCGCACCGGTTGCTTCAGCCGCGGCCCGAAGAACAGCCAGAACAGGCTCTCTCCCACCAGCGCCCCGCAGATGCCGATCTCCTCGGTCGCCTTGATCGTGCTGCGGCCGATCTTGTCTGCGAAACGGAAGAGGGGGCCGGTCGGCATGGTCGGCGCTGGGCCTCCTCAGCGCAGGGCGGCCAGGCCTTCGTCCACTGCGCCGCGGACGGGAAAGACCTGGTCCAGCCTGGCGAGCCGCAGGACCCTGAGCGCGGTCTCGCTGACCGATACCAGGGCCAGGACCTGACCGTTCCTCTTCGCCTGCTGCAGGGCCTCGACCAGGGAGGCCATGCCCGAGCTGTCGATGTACTCGACCCCCGAGAGGTCCACCAGGACCGGGCGCTTGCGCCCCACGGCGTCGAGCAGCACCCTGCGTGCGTCCGGTGAAGTCTCCAGGTCCACCTCGCCCGCCAGCGTGACTACGAGGGCCTGGCCTTCCTCTCTGACTTCGTGCCTCATCGTCTGTCTCTCATGCGATTCGTTTGACCAACTTCAGCAGGTTGCCGCCGTCCGGGGGCGTCGGCAGGATGACCACCTCGTCCATGATCTCCTGGATGAACCGAACTCCCAGCCCGCCGCCGCGGGCCTCTTTTGCGGCCCTGGGCCGCAGGCTGGCCGGATCCATGGGCTCCGCATGGTCTCGGATCAAGACGACCAAGTCGTCCCCGTCGCGCTCGAGCCGCAGCTCCAAGATGCCGTCCGCGGAACCCCGGTAGGCATGCCGGATCACGTTCTGGCAGGCCTCGTCCACCGCGAGCACCAGGTCGTGGGTGGTTTCCAGGCTGCAACCCAGGGCCTGGGCGACGGAACGTACGAGGCTGCGGCCCAGCTTGAGCCGGTCCGCCCTGGAGGGAAAGCGGACCTCGACCAGGTGGGCGCCGGCCAAGCCGTCCTCGCGGCGCGCCGGCGCCGGAGGTCCGGCAGCCCCGGTGCGCCGCCCATCGCGGACCGCGAGGATGGTGATATCGTCACGCAGCTCCGCACCGGGGCGGTGGACCCGTCCGATGATATCGTTCAGGCGCTCGCCCATGGGCAGGTCCCGGCTGCTTTCCAGCAGCGCTCGCAGGCCCTCCGATCCCAGCTGCGTGCCGTCTTCCAGCAAGCCTTCGGTCAGCCCATCGGAGAACACGAACAGGGCCCCCCCAGCCAGGTCGATCTCGGTCTCGGGAAACCCTGAACCGTCGGTCAGGGGCCAGATCCCGATGGGGGGCGCGTCGGCGGGGAAGGCCTTCACGCTGCCGTCACCGGCGAACAGGAGCGGCGGCTCGTGGCCGGCGTTGGCGAGCCGGACCCGGCCGGTGCCCGGATCGAACAGGCCGCCGACCATGGTGACGAACATGCCCCGGGTCGCCGTCTCGCTGATCTCGTCGTTGAGCCGATCGAGCAGCCGCCCCGGCTGGTGGATCCTGCGCCCCAGGCAGCGGAAGACGCTGGCCACTTTGGAGACGAGCAGCGCGGCGTTGATGCCCTTGCCGGAGACATCTCCCAGTGCGAAGTAGATCCTGCCGTCCGGCAGGCGGAAGAAGTCGAAGAAGTCGCCGGAGACCTTGCGGGCGGCGACGTTGAGCCCGTGGATCGGAAACTCCTCGGCCTCGGGCTCCGGGAGCAGGCTGCGCTGGATCTCGGCGGCGAGCTGCAGCTCCCGGCGCATCCTCTCCTGCTCGACCAGCGCCTCGGACATACGGGCATTTAGGATCGCCAGCGCCGCCGACGAGGCGAGCACCTGCAGCAGGTGCAGATCGGCCGTGGAGAACAGGCCGTCGCGGGAGCGCTTGTTGACCAGCTCGATGGCGCCGATCTTCTGCTCCTTGACGCTCATGGGCGCGCAGAGGACGGAGCGGGTCCGAAAGCCCGTCTGGGCATCGAACCCCCCGGCGAAATGGGGGTCCTTGGTTGCGTCGCGGACGATCTCCGGCTCGCCGGACTGGACGGAGCGGCTGACGATGCCCTGGTCTCCCCGCAGCGAGAGACCGGTGATGTCGGTGGCGCCGATGCTGGCGTGACAGGTCAGCCGGCCGCTCCCCTCGTCGAGCAGGAAGAGCGCTCCCCCTTCCGCTCCCAAGAGATCGGTGATCCGCTCCAACGCGCGCCCGAGGGTCTTCTCCAGGTCGAGCGAGGCCGCGAAGTCGCGGCTCATGTCCGCGATCAGGGCCAGCTGGCCCGACATATCGTCGCGCTCCCCCGGAAAAGGATCGGTGTTGGGCTTGTGCCTCGGCATCCTCCCACTATGCCCATGAATCGGCCAGCGGGCAAACCCGGGAGTATAGGTCGGATAAGAGCTGCCTTCCCGGGATTCTCGAGTATCCTCAGGCCGTCAGGCGTCCGTAGTTGCGCCTTCGACACGATGCCGGCCTGAATCCCAGCCCCCGAGCCAGGAGAAGGTCGGCAGGAGAAGGCAGACGTTGGTATCTAGCAGGAACATCAATCGAACCCTGTCCGCTCCGCGAACTCTCCTTGGTCGGGGCGTTCGAGGGGCTCGCCCTCCCACCCGCCGAAGAGCTCGAAATACCCATCCGGCCACTGGTCCTCCAGATCCTTTTTCACCGATAGAGCGAGGTATTTGGAAACCGGCAACCGTGCTGCACGCGCCTTTATCTTGGAGCTGCCTGGCAATGTCATCGGATAAGTAGCAGTGCAATTGTGCCATTGGTAATCTATCCACATATATTCGGT
>CBDTYJ010000360.1:0-2788 GCA_965364575.1 uncultured Gammaproteobacteria bacterium | reverse complement strand
TGGGCGTATAAGAAATTGAACAATGCCTTAAATGCGCTAAATAAGAAGCATTTACGCCTAAGGGGAGGCGCTCTGGATTCCCCGGGGAGACGAAGATGAGTATCAGATGGGTTCGTTTCTGGGCGGTGGTCTTCTGTACCGCTGCCTTCACGCTGGCCGGCTGTTCTGGCGATGACGGCAACAACGGCCAGCCTGGTGCCGATGGCGCCGACGGCGCCGCGGGGCTGGCCTGTTGGGACCTCAATGAAAACGGGGTACCGGACATCCCCGACGAAGACAGGAACAATGACGGCGTCGTCGACGTGCTGGATTGCCAGATCGTCGCCGACACCGTCCCCGTGGAAAGCTGCGCGGTCTGCCACGGCGACGGCGGCATCGGTGATGCGGTAGCAGCCCACGCGCTGCCGCCGATCGAAGATGTCACCAACGTGGCCTTCCTGGTGAATGGCCCCGATCTGGACGTCACCTTCGACCTGGCAGCCGACGGAGCCCCGGCATTAGGCTACGACCAGATCCAGCGTGGCTATCGGACCGACGGCCTGGTGCGGACCGATATCTGCAACGCCCCGAGCCGCAGCGACCCCTGTGATCCCGCGAGCCTGACGCTGACCGAAAACGGCGGCGGCAACTACACCGTCAAGGTGCTGGGCGGCGCGGCCGATGCGGGGACCGACAACCGCTACCTGTTCCGGGTTGGGGCTGGCAGTGACCGGGAGACGCGCACGTATTTCTTCGGTGACTTCCCGGCCACCCCGGTCGAAATCGCACCGCCGGTGGTAGCCGCCGAGTCGTGCGCCAGCTGCCACGGTCCGGAAGGCATCGACGTCCACGGCGGCTAC
The DNA here is from genome assembly GCA_965364575.1 of uncultured Gammaproteobacteria bacterium. Taxonomy (GTDB): domain Bacteria; phylum Pseudomonadota; class Gammaproteobacteria; order Steroidobacterales; family XN24; genus CAMYOC01. The sequence continues at coordinate 1,949 of CBDTYJ010000360.1, read as the reverse complement.
TATGCCGCGGAGGACGGGGCCGAGCCCTGCCTGGTCTGCCACGGCGTCGACGCGGTTCCGCCTCTCTTCCAGGTGGCTCACGGCTACCACAGCGGTATCCTGACTTGGGAAGATCCTGTCGAATTCATCGACATCACCTACCCGACGTACATGAACAACTGCAGCGTTTGCCACGAACCGCCGGCCTTACTCGCGGCGGCCAACGGCATGGGCGTCAATGCCGACGCTTGCTTCAGCTGCCATGGGTCCACCGCGACCATGTTCGCGGCCGACAACCCGCTGGGACAGGTGCATGCCAACATCGTGTCCAACTGCGAGAACTGTCACGTGGCCGGCGGAGTTGCCGGCAGCGTGCTGCTGGTCACGGATGTGCACAACGGCTCGGTCACCGAGCGCGGCGGCATCATCTGGGACGGCGAGGACACCTCCGTTACGGAAGGCGCCAAGTTCGACGTGCAGATCACGGGTGTGGCCGACGACGGCACCGACCTGACCATCACCTGGCAGGCCGACTACGACGGCGCAGGCGTCAATCCCTGTAACGCCACCGTCGGGCCGGGCGCGCCTATCTTCTTCCTCCCGGGCGGCGGCGGCGGCGGAAACTGGAGCGTCGTGCGCAATTATGCCCAGGGTGAGGATTTCATCCTCGGGGAGAGCGCGGATGGCGCCGGTCAGCCCGGCAGCGCCGTGGGCCTGGACGACGTCAACACGACCTGTGCTGGCAACGTCGCGACCACAGTGGTTCCGGTGGAACCCACCAGCGCCATGTACGGCCGCGTGGGTCTTCAGGGCAAGCCCGCCGTGGTCAGCATCGATCCCGCCGACGCGGACGGTCTCATGCGGGTCCGCGCCAAGAGCGCCACCTACGACTGGGTCGTCGGTGCGGGCGGCGCAGCGCCTCCGCGCAGGGCTGTCGTCGACACGACCAACAAGTGCCTGGGCTGCCACGTGGGCTCGCTCTACCAGCATGGTGGCAATCGGGTAGACAACGTGGACCTGTGCTACGTGTGCCACAACGCGGCTGCCAACGACCAGTACGTCCGCGTCGAATACGGCGTGGATCCGTCCGAAGGGTACGATGGCAGGGCGGGACAAGCCTTCGGTATGAAGGAAATGCTGCACGCCGTCCATTCGGCCGGTGAGACCACGGCACCCATCGTCATCTATCGTGGTCGCGGCATCTACGCCTGGGCCGGTGACGTGTCGCAGCTGTCCAACTGGCCGGCTGGGGATTGGCCGGGAGATATTCCGGATCTGCCGATCTTCGGGTCCGACGACGGCACGGGCAACCCCGTGTTGCAGACCCATCACTTCCACACGCCGACCTATCCGCGTAGCCTGTACGAGTGCGCGGCCTGCCACGTGGACGGCTTCGCGGTGCTGCCGGATGCGACCAAGGCCATGGCCACGACGGTCGAAGCCGGTGTGCCGCCATACGACAACCAGCTCAACGACGTGCTCGAGGGTGTCACGGCGTCCTCCTGCATGACCTGTCACCGCGACGGTGACCCGGCCGTGGAGGCCGCTCTGAAGGCTCACGCCTGGCAGAACGGCTGGACCCCGCAGTCCTTCGAGGAGGGTCGCCAGACGATTATCGACTCAGTCAAGTAAGGCTGTCTGAGATAGTCTGTCAACAGTGGGGTGGGCCTTCGGGCCCACCCCTTTTTCTTACCAGGGACGGTCGGCGGATCCAGATTAAACCTGCCGACAAGAGGCAGCCCGAAAACCGAAAGCCCGGAGAAGTTTCTCCGGGCTTTCTTTTATGGGTTCGACCCATTGATCGCGGGACGGTGACCTCAATTGACCCTGAACCGGCGGGCCGGTGACGTGCTGGCCGTGACCATCGAGGCATTCGAACCCGCAAAGGCAGGCTGGACCGACGCCTCATCGTTCGGCTTTGCCGGCGACCAGTTCGGTACCGACGAGCGTTTCATCGTCTGGCGCATCAA
>CBDTYJ010000359.1:0-2792 GCA_965364575.1 uncultured Gammaproteobacteria bacterium | reverse complement strand
CCGGCGGTCAGCCGCGGAGCAATTCCGCCTTGTCGAGCGTCTCCCAGGGCAACTCCAGATCCTCTCGGCCGATCTGGCCGTAGGTGGCGAGATGTTCGAAAAATCCGCCCGGCGTGCCGGTAGCCAGGCGGCGCAGCCCGAACGATTTGAGGATGCCGCCCAGGCGGAAATCGAAGGTGCTCGTAACCCGATCGGTCAGGGTATTGTCGTCCAGATCTGACGTGCCGAAGGCGCGAGCCTGGACGCTGATGGGCCGGGCCCGGCCGATGCCGTAGGAGAGCTGGATTTCGCAGGTGTCGGCGAGACCTGCGCCGACCACGTTCTTCGCGGCCCACCGCGCCGCATAAGCGCCCACCCGGTCTATGCGCAGCGGGTCCTTGCCCGAGAGCGCGGAGCCGCTGTGGCGCGCGTACTCGCCGTAGGTGTCGATGGCGGTTTTGCGTCCGGTCAACCCGGCATGACGGGACGGACCGCCCTCGCGGAGCACGCCGCCGGGGTTGATATGGATGCTCGTGCGGCGTCCGGGCTGCAGCGTCTGTTCGAGGAAAGCAGTCCCGATCACCGCATCCATGATGTCATCGTTCAGACGGCGCGCGCCGATTCCGTCTTCCTCGCCGGTGGGCGTGATGGCCAGGCTGTGGATGTAGGCGGGGATACCATCCTTGTAAGCCACGGCGACCTGGACTTTCCCGTCCGGATGCAGGTAGGGCAGTTCGCAATTCTCTCGCGCCGAGTCCAGGGCCCTGGCGAGCCGTCGGGCCAGGTGGATGGGCAGCGGCATCAGGTTCTCGGACTGGCGGCAGGCGAAGCCGAATACCGTGACCTGTTGATCGGGGAGCAGCTTGTCCAGCTCCGCGTCGGACATCTCCGCCTCGTCGGTCTTGGCCCGCGCCAGATCGTCGGCCTCTCTCAAGGTCGTCATCACTGTGCAGTCACGGCCGTTGAATTCCTCACCGTCGTAACCGCTTGCGGCGATGACCCGGCGCGCGACGTCCACCAGGTCCGGCGCCACGGTGGCGGCAAAGCGGCTGGCGATAAACAGGATCCCGCTGGCGACAGCACACTCCGCGTCCACCCGGGCCAGGGAATCCTGGGCCAGGAATTGATCGACGATGGCGTCGCTGATGCGATCGCAGAGCTTGTCCGGATGTCCCGCGGTCACCGACTCCGAGACGAACACATAGTCCGAGGCCATGGTCATTCCTCCTCGCGATCGTGGGCGCGGTGCGCCGCCTCGTCCCGCGCAGCGTCTGCCGCCAATCGTCTGCGCTTGCGCCAGTCATTCATAAGCAGGGGGCCGATCGCGCCTGCCGCGATCACCGGCAGATCGAACAGCCCGACCGGCCCGGCCCCCAGCAGCCGGCGCACCGGTGGCAGGATCATGGTCCCGGCCTGCGCGGCCAGTGACAGCCCCAACGCCTTGTCCAGATGGCGGTTGCGTCGCCGGCCGGACTGCACCAGCCCTGCGTCTTCGGAGCGGCAGAGATAGGCATGCAGCAGCTGGGCGATGGTAAGCGTATTGAAGGCCAGGCCCGAGGCGGCCGCGCCGGATCCGTAGCGCAACTGTCCCCAGCCATAGCTGGCCAGCGTACCGGCGGTGATGAAGCCGGATTCCCGCGTCATCTGCTTCAGATCTTCGCGCCGGATGATCGGTTCGTCGGAGGCTCTCGGCGCGCGCTCCATGACGCCCGGTTCCGGCGCCTCCATGGCCAGGGCGAGACCCGGGAAGACGTCGGTGATCAGATTCACCCACAGAAGCTGTAGCGGATTGAGCGGTGGCGCCAGGCCCAGGGCGATGGCGGCGAGCATCACCTCTATCTCGCTGAAGTTGGTGGACAAGAGGAAATGCAGCGCCTTGCGGATGTTGGCGTAGATCGTGCGGCCTTCGGAGACCGCAGTCAGCATGGTGGCGAGCCGGTCGTCTTCCAGCACCACGTCAGACAGCGAGCGGGCCACGTCCTGCCCCGCGCCGCCCATGGCGACGCCTATATCGGCCGCCTTGAGCGCGGGGCCGTCGTTGATGCCGTCGCCGGTCATGGCGACGACCCGGCCGGATCTCTGCAACGCCTGCACGATCTCCAGCTTGTGGCTGGGGCTGACCCTCGCGAACACGTGCGTCTCCTGGGCCAGAGCCTGACGCAGTTCTGCCGGCAGCCGGTCGAGCTGGACCGAGTCCAGCACCTTCAGCGGTTTGCCGTGGGAAAGATTCAGGGCCTTGCCAACGGCATAGGCGGTGGCGCTCTGGTCCCCGGTGATCATCACCGTGCGGATGCCGGCCCGATGCATTTCGGCGATCAGCTCGGCCATGCCCCGGCGCAGGGGATCGGTCATGCCGACGAGGCCGAGCCAGACCAGGCCCGCATCGCGCCAGCGTGCGTCGGCCTCGAAACGGGCGGTGGCCACCGCCAGCACCCGCAGAGCCTCGCCGGCCCAGCGCTCGTTCTCCCGGACGAGCTCGCTGCGCATGGCGTCGGTGAGGACGCGGCGCCGGCCGTTGATCATGATCCACCGGCACAGGGGCAGGATCTCGGCCGGGCTGCCCTTGACCGCCGCCAGCCGCCGTTTCCCTGTCCGGTGGACCGTGACCATGTAGTGCCGCTGCTCGGAGCGATAGCGGATCTTGAGCAGCGGAAACCGGCGCCGCAGGCCGTCGATACCGATGCCGGCCGCCGCGCTCAGATCCAGCAGGGCATTTTCGGTCGGCGTGCCCACGAAGCCCCCGCCGTCGTCGTCCGGGCGGGACTCGTTACACAGGGCAACCATCTCCAGCAGCCGGCGCTTGCTGGCGGATC
>CBDTYJ010000358.1:0-2793 GCA_965364575.1 uncultured Gammaproteobacteria bacterium | reverse complement strand
GAGGCGTCGATGACGTCCTTGTAACTGTGCCAGGTGGCGTGGCCCAGCAGCGGGAACAGCACGATCAGACCGACGAACCCGGTGGCGAACCCGATCAGCACGCTGACGACCAGGATGCTCATCCACACGATCATGGCCGGTTTGTTCCTCAAGACCGCATTGACGCTGGTCACGACGGCGGTGACGGTGTCGGTCTGACGGTCGGTGATCATCGGCAGCGAGAACGCGCTGGCGGCGAACGTGATGGTTGCGAAGACCGCGCCCACGGCCGAGCCGATACCGAGGAAGGTCGCAAGCTGCCCCAGGTCGGGCTCCGCCTCGACCGGGAAGAACACGTGCACCATCGAGCCGGATCTGGCCCAGATCAGGAACACCACCATCAGCACCAGGGCGTAGATGGCGCAGTTGCCGAGCTGGCGCCGGCCCTCGGCCATGCTGCGCCGGAAGGTCGGCGCGCGGCCACGCTCGAGCCGCCAGCTGATGATGTACAGCGCGATCGCCAGCAGGGGGCCGATCAGCACGAATCCTGACAGCAGCGTCAACAGCATCACGATACTGCCGAGAGAATAGGCGATCAGGCTGATCGTCAGGGACAGAACGAAAACCACCAGACCCCAGCTCAGGCTCTGCCTCCAGGCGGCGCGCAGGTCTTTCCAGCCGGCCGCCAGCCATCCGAAGGGCGCCGTCGCCGGGACGATCCGGCACGGCGCCAGGAATGGCAGGGGCTTTTCCTCGGGTGATTCCGTATTGGTCAGATCGGTATCGCTCATGACTCTGCCTCCCCCCGACGTGGCCACAGGATACCGCAGAGACCCGGGAGGCCGGCTACCCGGCCGCCGCTATCACTCCTGGGCGTACCCGATCGTCTTCAATGCCTCTTCTATCTCATCGAGGATCCGCGGATCGTCGATGGTCGCGGGCATCTTGTATTCCTTGCTGTCGGCGATGTTGCGCATGATACCGCGCAGCACCTTGCCGGAGCGGGTCTTCGGCAGACGCTGGACCACGGAGACCTTTTTGAACGAGGCGACCGGACCGATCTTGTCCCGGATCATGGCCACCAGTTCCGTCTTGATCTCCTCCTCGGAGCGATCGACGTCGGCCTTGAGTACCACCAGCCCCACCGGCAGCTCGCCCTTGAGTTCGTCTGCCACGCCGATCACCGCGGCTTCTGCCACATCCGGATGGGACGCCAGGACTTCCTCCATCCCGCCGGTGGACAGCCGGTGGCCGGCGGTGTTGATGATGTCGTCGATCCGGCTCATCACCCACAGGTATCCATCTTCGTCCCGATATCCCGCGTCACCGGTCAGGTACCAGCCCTCGTGGGTCGAGAGATAGGAATCGATAAAGCGCTCGTCGTTGTGCCACAGCGTGGTCAGGGTGCCCGGCGGCAGGGGCAGGCGGATCATGATGCTGCCGATCTCGCCATCTGCGACCTCGACGCCGTCGTTATTCAGGACCCGGACGTCGTAGCCCGGCACGGAACAGGTGGGCGAGCCGGGCTTGATCGGCAGCTGCTCCAGACCGATGCAGTTGGCGGCGATGGGCCAGCCGGTCTCGGTCTGCCACCAGTGGTCGATGACCGGGACGCCGAGCATTTTGCCGGCCCAGTCCAGAGTGTCCGGATCGCAGCGTTCGCCGGCCAGGAACAGGGCCTTGAGATGACTCAGGTCGTAGCGCTTGACGTACTCGCCATGGGAGTCCTCGCGCTTGATGGCGCGGAAGGCGGTCGGGGCGGTGAACATCACCCGCACCTTGTGTTCGGCGATCACGCGCCAGAAGGCGCCCGGGTCCGGGGTGCCCACCGGCTTGCCCTCGAACAGCACGGTGGTGCAGCCGTAGAAGAGCGGCCCGTAGACGATGTAGGAATGACCCACGACCCAGCCCACATCCGAGGCCGCCCAGTAGACATCGCCGGGCTCGACGCCATAGATGTATTCCATGCTCCAGGTCAGGGCGACAGCGTGGCCGCCGTGGTCGCGTACCACGCCTTTGGGCTGGCCGGTAGTCCCGGACGTGTACAGGATATAGAGTGGATCGGTGGCGGCGACCGGCACGCAGGAGACGGAGTCGGCTGCGCCGACCGCATCGCTCCAGTCCAGATCGCGCCCTGCGGTCAGCGGTGCTTCGCACTGGGGCCGCTGGAGGATCAGGCAGTGATCGGGCTTGTGGCGGGCGATCTCGAGCGCCTCATCGAGCAGCGGTTTGTAGGGGATGACCTTGCTGACCTCGATCCCGCAGGAGGCCGAGAGCACGACTTTTGGCTTGGCGTCGTCGATGCGGGTGGCCAGCTCGCGGGCGGCGAAGCCACCGAAGACCACCGAATGGATGGCGCCGATGCGGGCGCAGGCCAACATGCCCATCACCGTCTCCGGCACCATGGGCATATAGATGACCACCCGGTCGCCTTTTTCGACACCCATGGCCCGCAGGGCGCCCGCGACCCGGGCGACCTTTTCCTGCATCTCCAGATAGGTGAAACGGGTCTGGGTGTCGGTAACCGGGCTGTCGTAGATCAGGGCGACACGAGAGCCCTGTCCGGCCACCACATGGCGGTCGATGGCGTTGTAGCAGGTGTTGAGCTCGCCGCCGGCAAACCAGCGGTAGAACGGTGGGCGGGAATCGTCCAGCACCTTGTCCCAGGGCTTGATCCAATCCACCGCGGCTGCCGCGTCCCCCCAGAATCCATCTGGATCATCCAGTGAACGCTTGTAGCTTGCCTCGTAACCCATGCTCGTCTCCCCCAGTCCGGCCTCGACGCAGAACGCCTCCCGCCTAGGCTAGCTGCCG
>CBDTYJ010000357.1:0-2797 GCA_965364575.1 uncultured Gammaproteobacteria bacterium | reverse complement strand
CGACCGAGGGCACGGTGGAAGGAGATATCTTCACCATGGACAACCATGGGATGATTTTCGTCTACACGAGGAAGCCGTGATCCCGGCCCATCGGGAACAGTCACCCTCACCCGGATCGCTCATCTTTTCTTGCCCTCCCCCTTACCAGGGGCGAGGGTTGCCCGGCGGCCGCACTACAGTGAGTGACGGTCAATGTTCACAGAAATGGCGCCGGATCTATTTTGCCGGCGCAGCAAAATTGACCCGACGCCCTTTTGCGGCACCTTCCTGAGAATGGGTAGACTGTCTCCGCTTTTCGTTCCTCGGTTCTCGGAGGCGACTCAATGGAGCAACAAGGAAATGGGCCGAACGTCGAACTCTTCGTTCTCTTCAAGCACTTCGACACGAACAACGACGGTTTGATCGACGAACGGGAGTTCGGCGAAATCCTCGAAAGGCTCGGATGGGATTCGCCACCTGAATTACGGTCGCTGGAGTTCGCCGCCATCGACGAAGACGGAGACGGTCTGCTCGAGTTCCAGGACTTTGCTGACTGGTGGCTTGATCAGAACTAGTCGGCCTGGGGATTACTCCTGGTCGACCCAGGTGTTGACGCTGGCGGCCTCGGTCAGAGCATCAGTCCAGACGAAACCATCCGTCCAGACGAAGCCATCTGTCCACACGTAGCCGTCGGTCCACACGAAGCCGTCGGTCCACATGTAGCCGTTCGCGCCGACACTGCCGTCGGTCCACATGTAGGCGTCGGTCCAGACGTACCCGTCCGTCCACACGAAGCCGTCTGTCCACACAAAGCCGTCCGTCCAGACGAATCCGTCCGTCCACACGTAGCCGTCCAGACCCATGAGGTAATAGTTGCCGTTCTCATCCATGTTGGCACGGCCGCCGTAGTGGATCTGACCGGTGAGATCGAGGTCGATGTCCATGCCGCGATTGGCGCAGTCATAGTTACTGCTCTGCACGGCCTCATAGGCGTCGATCATGCCGGCGCCCTGCTGGAAAATGCTGTAGGCGAGCTGACCGCTGGCGTCGACCGCCGGTCTGGCGGAACTCATCAGCTGACACTTGACCTGGTCCGGGGTCAGCCAAGGCTTGGCCTGCAGCAGCAGTGCCGCGGCGCCCGTGACCACCGCCGCCGACTGGGACGTGCCCGACATGACGTACAGACGCGGATTCTCCTGCACCCACTCCGGATGATCGTTGGCGATCAGGTGGTTGCCGTCGTCCATGATGCCCAGAACGTGTCCGCCGGGGGCCACGAGCTCGGGCTTGACGAAGCCTTCCACCGTCGGGCCCGCCGCCGAGAACGAGGCCAGCACATCGTCCGAGCCGTCCGCCGGCGTGTAGTTGTCGGACATCGCGCCCACGGTGATGACGTAAGGCACGTTGCCCGGCACGCCGATGGTCATGGCATCCGGACCGCCGTTACCCGCCGAGGCGACGACGACGATACCGGCCTGCCAGGCGGCCATGACGGCCTGGTTGATCGGATCATCCCAGTAGTGCGACCGCGGCGCCGCGCTGAACGATAGATTGACCACCCGGATATCGTAGGTGTTCCTGTTGGCGACCAGCCAGTCGAGACCACGGATCACATCGGCGTAGCTGGCGCTGCCGTCATCGCCGAATGCCTTTACGTTGATTAGATTGACGTTCGGGGCGATGCCCTGCACGTTGCCGTTGTCAGAGATCTGGGAGCCGGCGATGATGCTGGTCAGATGCGTGCCGTGACCGTGCTTGTCCGCCGCGTGCCCTTCCTTGTCTGCCTGGGCATCGTATTCGGCGACGATCTTGTTGTTGCCAGCGAGATCGCGCTTGATGTTGTTATGGCTGTACCACATGCCAGTGTCCAGAACTGCCACCGTCACGCCGCTGCCGTTGATGCCCTGCGCCTGCAGCAGATCGGCCCCGATGAGCTTCACCTGCTCGGCATCCGGTATCGGGCCGCCGGCCGTTCGGACCGTGGCATCAGCGTGGATCGACAGGCCCGGGAGGCTTGCCAGCTCCTGACGCTGTGCCTCGGAGATCTGCGCTCCGACCGCGTCGATAATGGCCAGTTCGTGAGTGATCGAGCCGCCGATTTCCGCTACTGCGGATTTTGCATGGGCGAGAGAGTCACCCTGAACGATATAACTGGAAGTGGGCCCTGTGGCCGACGCCCTTTCGGCCGGCGGATCAAAGGTCAGCGCGCCGGCTATGATGCCGACGGCTGCGAACCATGCGATGACTGCGTTCGATTTCATGACGTAGGACCCGCTGAATCTGCCCAGAGCTGCCTGAATTGTTGGGCATATTTCAACAGGGAATGGCCCTAACCAGAGGTACGTGCCCCGTCAAACCTGGCCGGAGTTTTGTGACGCGCGTCACATAATGGCGGGGTTAAATGGGACTCTGGACAAAGCGCCTCCATTCCGTCCCGGAGGCCCGGGAAACATCGGCTTCCCGGATGAAGCCGGGCCGGAACCTCGTCTCCCTCGGGCTTTTGCGCCATCTGCGGCCGCCTGTACAGGCAGTCGAGCCGGAGCCTCCGGAAACGGAATTTCCCATGGATCAGTGAGTCAGGGCGCCGCCGCGGTAGAAGCCGATGATTCAGACCCGGCGATGCGTCGGCGTAGATCTGAGAAAAGGTGCCGGGCCTATTTCCAGCGAGATGTGACTGGCCTACCTTTAAAGAACAGACCTGGCACCTTCTCTGCACTATCCATGGCCCCGCAATCCTACCCGAGCGAATGATGCCGCTCGCCGGCTAGCGCGGCCGGCTCCTCCAGGGTGCGCCCGCTCGACCGCGACTGCCACCGTA
>CBDTYJ010000356.1:0-2827 GCA_965364575.1 uncultured Gammaproteobacteria bacterium | reverse complement strand
CGATCAGCACCCGACCGGCCAGGGGCGCGCCGACGATATTGCCGCCCTCGCCATGTTCCTTGGATTCCTTGCGGTCGAAGGCGAACGGTAGATCGCGCTCGTGCCTGTCGGCCAGCGCCGCGGCCGTGGCCGTGACCAGGGGGATGCCCTTGTAGGCAGGGCCGAACAACATGTCGAATCCGATCCCGGCATCCACCAACGCGTGTGCGTAGAAACGCCCGAGCTGCAAGATGGCGTCGCCCGTGTTGAACAGGCCGGCATTGAAGAAGTAGGGGCTGATACGGCCGGATTTGAGTTTGAATTCGCCGAAGCGCAGCACTCCGCGGTCCAGGCAGAAGCGGATGAATTCGTGCTGGTAGTCCTGCATGGATCCGTGGTCCCGGTCTCGCGACGCCGCGGGAACGCGGCCTTCTGTATGATACACGCACCCCCGGCCAGGACCCCTCCATGCGCGTCATTTCCCTCAATGCGAACGGAATCCGCTCCGCCGCCCGCAAGGGCTTTTTCGAGTGGCTGCCGGGCACCGGCGCGGACATCGTCTGCATCCAGGAGACCAAAGCCCAGGAGCACCAGCTCGACCACGGCACGTTCCGGCCCGGTGACTATGATTGCCACTATTTCGACGCCGAGAAGAAGGGCTACAGCGGTGTCGCCATCTACTCGCGGCGCCCCGCGGACAAAGTCATCCGCGGCCTCGGCGTCGAGGAATTCGATCGCGAGGGCCGCTATATCGAAGCCCGCTTCGGCAAGTTGTCCGTGGTGTCGCTTTACCTGCCGTCGGGTTCGTCCAGCGAAGCTCGGCAGGAGGCCAAGTTCCGATTCCTCGATTTCTTCATGCCCTATCTGCGCAAGCTGCGCCGCCGCCGACGTGAGTACATCCTCTGCGGGGACCTCAACATCGCCCACAAGAAGATCGATCTCAGGAACTGGCGTGGCAACCAGAAGAATTCCGGCTTCCTGCCCGAAGAGCGCGCCTGGATGGACGAGCTCTATGGCCGCGCCGGTTTCGTCGATGCCTTCCGCGTGGTCAATCAGGAGGAGGATCAGTACACCTGGTGGTCGAACCGCGGCAGGGCCTGGGAGAAGAACGTGGGCTGGCGTATCGATTACCAGGTCACAACACCCGGTCTGCGGGATGCCATCCACGACGCCGATATCTACAAGGCCCAGCGCTTCTCGGATCACGCGCCATTGATCGTCGATTACGATCTGGACCTGGAGTCCTTCTGACATGAAGCAGACGCTGGCGGGCTGGTGGCGAGCCGCGGCGGTCTATCGTCACCCGCGTGTGGCGGCCATGCTTTTCCTCGGTTTCTCCGCCGGCCTGCCGTTCCTGCTGGTGTTCTCCACCCTGTCCGCCTGGCTGCGGGACCAGGGTGTGGAGCGCAGCACCATCGGTTTCTTCGGCTGGGTCGGGATCATGTTCTCGATCAAGGTGCTGTGGGCACCGATCGTCGATCGCCTGCCGCTGCCGCTGCTGACCCGGGCTCTGGGCAAGCGGCGCAGCTGGATGCTGGTGGCCCAGGTGTCCATCGCCTCGGGCGTGATGGCCATGGCCGCCACCGATCCCACCGCCGAGCTGCCGCGGCTGGCGCTGCTGGCGGTATTCGTCGCGTTCGCGTCGGCCACCCAGGACGTAGCCATCGATGCCTGGCGCGTCGAGGCGGTTGAAGTCCAGCGTCAGGGTGCCATGGCCGCCAGCTATATCTTCGGCTACCGCCTGGCCCTGCTGGTGGCCGGCGCCGGCGCGTTCTATATCGCCGACTTCGCCAGCTGGGCCATGGCTTATCGGGTGATGGCGCTGCTGATGTTGATCGGCATGGTGACCACCCTGCTGGTAGCCGAGCCCGACCACAAGATCAGCGCGGCCACCAGGGAGATGGAGCGCCGCATGGCCGAGGCCATCAACCGTTTCGCCCATCTCCCCGGGCCGGTGCAGCGTCTGGCGGCCTGGTTCTCCGGCGCCGTGGCCGCCCCGTTCCTGGAGTTCTTCCGCCGCAACGGGCTGGCTGCGTTCGTGATCCTCGCCCTGGTCGGGCTGTACAAGGTCTCGGACCTGATCATGGGGATCATGGCCAACCCGTTCTACATCGATCTCGGCTTTTCCAAGAGCGAGATCGCGACCGTGGCCAAGGTGTTCGGCTTCGCCATGACCATCACCGGCACTGCGGTGGGCGGGGTGCTGGTAGCGCGCATCGGCCTGATGCGCTCGCTGTTGACCGGCGCGGTGATGGTGGCCACCACCAACCTGTTGTTTATGGTGCTGGCGAAGGTGGGTCCGGACCTGTGGATGCTGGCGGTGACCATCAGCGCCGATAACCTCAGCGTCGGCGTCTCCAGCGTGGCGCTGATCGCCTATCTGTCCAGCCTGACCAACCGCGCCTACACCGCTACTCAATACGCCCTGTTCAGCTCGCTGATGACGTTGCCGGGCCAGTTTATCGGCGGCTTCTCGGGCGTCGTGGTCGATGCCATCGGCTATGCGAATTTTTTCATCTATGCCGCCTGCGCCGGTCTGCCCGCCATCGGCCTGGTGATCTACCTGATGCGCCGCCCGCAGCTGGTCACCGAGCCACCGGAGGACTGAGACGCTAGTGGAGCGGCCGATCCGTTGCCGCCTGATGGGCCGGCGCGGCGTGGTGGAGCACCATCATCCAGCCGGCGGGGGTATGATGGAATACGTTGGTGACCGACAACACGGCGCTCGCTTCCCCCTCCACACTGAGGTGCTCGGTACCGACCCGGACCACCAGCCCGTCGCTGGCGAATTCGGTCTCGAGACGGAACTGGATATCGAAGCCGTCACCCGCCCGCAGGATGCTGCGCC
>CBDTYJ010000355.1:0-2837 GCA_965364575.1 uncultured Gammaproteobacteria bacterium | reverse complement strand
AGCACATGGGGGAAGCTGACAGGCAGATAAGGCGAATCCGGGAAACCGCAGACGCGTCGATATCGTTCGAGCAAGGCCGGCGGAGTGCTGATCGCCTCGACGGCGCCCTCGACACGCCCGACCGCGGTGCCTTCGGCAAGATGGCCGGGCCGCCGGTCGAACAAGGACTTCAGATACAGTGGCGCGACGGCCGGCGCCGACTGCAGGCGGATGCGTTGTTGCGCCGCTGTCGCCGCTGTCGAGGCCTCCGCTGCCCCGCCCGACTCAGGCACCTAGCGCGCGGACCTTCTCGATATAGGCCTTCATGGCGTCTTCGGGCGAGGTGCCCGCGAGTTCTTCCCAGGCCTCGAACTTGGCGCGTGCGACGAAGTCGAACATGCCCGGCTTCTTGCCGCTGGCGTCGCCGTCGGTGGCCTGCTTGTAGAGGCCGTAAAGACTCAGCAGGTCGTCGTCACTGGGGCGCGCGCTCAGCGCCTTGACGTCCTTGCTGGCCTGTTCGAACTGCGTCTTGAGATCGTCTGCCATGTTCTCTCCTCTCCTGGGCTCGCGTCGTTGTCTTTATTCCACGACCTGATCGATGACGATCGCGGCCTGTTGACCGCTGTCGCGGGAGTATTTCACTTCCCCGAACAGGTCGCCAGGTTTGGCCGCCGGCGAGCCGCTGAGAGAAACCCGCGCCACCAGCTGCAACTCGGGCATGGCGGAGATCTTCACGCCCTGCATCATGGCGTTGGCGTCGGACATCTCTATCGTCAGCGGCAGTTCGTTCGAGCCCCGCCTGATCACGGCCAGGGGCGGGCCACCGGCGGTGCCTCGCGCGAAGATGAACAGGGGTGCCACACGGGTCAGCTTGCCGTCCAGATCCGGCGCAAGCGTGACGCTGAGCTGGATGGCATCCGGGTCGGCCGTCGGCGCAGCAGCGGTTGCTGCAGGAGCCGGCCCGGTTGCGGCGGCCTGTTTTTCCGTCTCCGGGTTCTCTTCGACAGGGACCGCGTCGGGTTCCGGGGAGGGCTCCGCAGCGGGTTCAGCCCTGGCTTCGGCCATCAGGGAGTCTCCCATGGGCGCCGGCGCCCCCAGCCGCTCTTCGATGATGCGACGGATCGGAGCCGGCGGGTTGCGCGCCAGCAGCTCGCCCCAGAGTTCCCGCCCTTTCTCGGTCTGGCCGGTCTCGAAGGCGACGAATCCGCCGTACCACATGACTTTGGCATTATCCGGCGTCCGATCCACCAGGTCGGCGAAGATCAGACCGGCCTCGCCGGCGGGCCCGGCCGGGTCGCTCAGGAACAGCGCCTCCGCGTAGTCGGCACGGAGGCTCAGGTCGCCGCCGTCCAGTTCCGTCGCCCGCTTGTACGCCCGTGCCGCTTCACCGAATTGCTCACGCGACATGTAGGACCGGCCGAGCATCTGCCAGCCCTCCAGGTCGTCGGGGTTGGCCGCCAGGCGGCGCTCGAGGCTGGTGATGGCCTCATCCATGGAATGCACCTGCTCCGCCTCTTGCGCACTCATGGTGGCGGCGCCGCCGTTCCAGTCCCAGTTCGACCAGCGCGCATAGAGGGTCAGGGCCGCCACCGGCAGGATCAAAGCCACCGTGATGCCGGTGCCGAGGGTGATGCCGGGATGACGATCGCCTTCATGACCGCCGAAGAAGGAGCGCATCAGCGGTATGACGATAAAGGCCGAACCGGCCAGCGCGATGGCCAGGGCAATAATCCAGAATGTGGTCACTGGGTATCTCTCGGTTCCGGGAAGGCTTCTTCACCGTGTTCGGGAATGTCGCCTGCAAGACTGCGGCGGCGGATGATCCGGCCCACCGTGATCAGGCCAATCAGCAACAACAATGCCGGCGCCGCCCATAGCAGCACGGTGCGCGACGTCAGCGGCGGACGGTAGAGCACGAATTCCCCGTAGCGGTCGGTCATGAAGGCGATGATCTGTTCGTCCGATGCGCCCTCGATCAGCATCTCTCGGGTCTGATCTCTGAGGTCGCGGGCCAGATCCGCATTGGAGTCCGCCACCGTCTGGTTCTGGCAGACCACGCAACGCAATTCGTTGGTCAACGCTTCGTAACGGGCCTGCAATGCCGGATCCGGCAGAGGTCCCTGACTGTCGATCGCAAGAACCGGACTCCAGGCCAGGAGCAGGCCGGCGGCGATGAACGCGATCCGACTCATTTGCCGCCTCCTCTCATTTCCAGCATCCGCGGCATGAACTCCTCACGCCATACCGCCGGTGTCATCGGCCCCAGGTGTTTGTAGACGACCACCCCCGAAGGATCGATGAGGAAAGTCTCCGGCGCGCCGTAGACGCCCCAGTCGATGCTGGCGCTGCCGTCCGGATCGTAGGCCACGGCCACGTAGGGGTCGCCGAGTTGCTGCAGCCAGCGCAGGGCGCCGGTCCGCTCGTCCCGGTAATTCAGCCCGTAAATCGGCACGCCGCCCTGCTCGGCCAGCTGCAGCAGCATGTCGTGCTCCTGGCGGCAGCCACCGCACCAGGTGGCCCACACGTTGAGCAGGGTCGGACGGCCGCTGAGATCTGCGGTGGACACGCGCTGGGACAGGTCTTTCAGTTCCGGCAGATCGAAACTTGGGGCCGGCTTGCCGATCAGGGGAGATGGCACCTCGCTGGGGTCCAGGCGCAGGCCGATGAAGAAGAACGCGACCAGCACGCCGAACACACCGATGGGGATCAGGTATCTCATCAGACCGCGGCCTTGCCGTCTGTTGCGGGGACTTCGGCCGTCCGGGTGGCGCGATAACGGCGATCGGACGCTGCTACCGCTCCACCGATCGCCATGATGATGCAGCCCAGCCAGATCAGCCTGATCAGCGGCTTGTACT
>CBDTYJ010000354.1:0-2841 GCA_965364575.1 uncultured Gammaproteobacteria bacterium | reverse complement strand
AGCCCGGGTTGAATCAGATCGATGTGCCGCTGCGGGACGTTGCCGATGCGCCGGCGGGTCGGCAACTGGATATCCGGCAGATCGCCAAGATGATCCTGTTCACGCGGCGGCCGGAAGCGCCTTTCACGCTCTACTTCAGTGAAGTCTGGCTGGAATAGCAGGCCGGCGGGCACAGGTCCCGAACCGGGCGGATGCGCTGACTATGCTTCCTCGAGCACGGCCCGGCAGGTGACCACGCTGGTTTCGTCGTCGGCCAGGCTGGCGCACAGACCCTTCACCCGACTTTGTATCACGGCGATCTGGCTGTCGTAGCGGCCGTCCTCGTTCCATTCCTTCAGCCGCTCGCTCAGTCGGTTCAGGATCCGTCCGGTGCGGCCGTGGATGGCGTCGGGCTGACCGTCCAGTTCGGATAGCACCTGGCCGGTCGCGGCGGCGATGGTATCGGCATCCTCCGGCGTCATTTCGATCAAGCCGGCGATATAGCCATAACCCCACTGGAAGCGCGTAGCCGGCCCCTCTGACTCGTCGTATGCCCGCCGCAGCCAGGCCAGGGCGGCGGTCTTGTTGCCTGCCTCCTGCTCCAGCGCGGCCAGATCGCTCATGAAGTAATAAGGTTGACGCGACTTTTTCAGCTCTGCGGTGAGCAGGGTCCTGGCGTCTTCATAGAGACCGGCGCCGGACAAGACATACCAGGCGGTATTGATGACCGCTTGCCGCTGATAGGGCGTTTTGGCCTGGCCATCGGCCCAGGCGACGCGTTCCCGTGCCCGTTGTTTGAGCGACTCGGGAATCGGCGCTTCTTCGTCATCGATACGGACGAAGTCGATCCGGGTCAGCATAGTGGCCAGCCGGTGGGCGATGGAATAGCCCGGGTCGGCCTCGATGGCGTCCAGCCGCTCGCTCCACAGCCCCAGCATCGCCTCACGTTCCACCGTGCCGGGTCCGGTGGTGGCCCCCAGGATCGAACCGGCGTCGTAGAGGATCATGAAGACGTTGGCCTTCGCCAGTTGATCGTCCCGCAGGATTCCCGCCACCCGTTCGACGGCGGTGATCTTCTGGGCATAGCTCAGCTTCGCTTCCGTCCCGGTCTCTTGCGCAGTCTCCTCGGCGTCATCGATGGATGCATTGAGGTATGCCACGAACAAACGGGCCGAAGCGGCGTGCAGTTCGGGCGGGCAGGCTTCGGCCATCCGCCGGAATACCTCGACCTTGTCGCGATCGGCCAGGGCGCGCTCGTTGTCCTGCTCCCAGGAGTAGAAGGCCAGCAGGCGAAAATCGTCCGCGCTCAGATCCTGACCGGCCATCAGGGCGTCGAGCACATCCGAGACCGGTCGGACGTCCTGGAGCGTCAGATCCAGCACCTCGGCATACAGTCCGATGTCCAGGCCACCGGGGATCCGGGTGATCTCCTCGCCGTCGCTGTTGAACACGATCATGGTCGGATATCCGAGGACGCCGAAGCGCTCGCCGAGCTTCTGGGCCCGCTCGGTGTCTCCGTCCAGATAGACCGGTACGAACAGGCGGGATTTCTGGATGAACTCGGGGCGACTGAAGATCGTGGCCTTGATCTGATTGCAGGGTGGGCACCATGCGGCGCCCCAATAGAGGAAAAGCGGCTTGCCCTCCTTTTCAGCGAGGGAAAATGCCGCGTCCACCTCACCCTTATGCCAGGCGATCGAGTCCAGCCCGATCTCCTCGACCGGCTCCGCATCCCTTGCGGCGGCGGTGATCTCCGCCGCGTCGCCCGCAGGGGGCGTGGCGCGGTCGCAGCCGGCCGCTGCGGTCAGCAGGCCGACGATGGCCAGCAGTGACGCGATTCTTCGCTTGGTTGAGTACATGCCTGCATTCTCCGGGCGCGCCGCTTGGTGAGTGGTCCGGGATCCAGCCGGCATTCTATCGGCTGAGTGGCTGCGTCACCAACGGGCGCCAGATTGCGGGGCGCCAGCCAAGTCGCTAGTTTATGCGGATCGGTCCGGCCCGGGCGGCGGCAGTCAGCCGTCCCGCGACCGCGGGCCAGAGGAGGCCATGGAGAACAACCGCATCGTCGAAGAAATCCCCGTGCTCAAGGCGGGTACCATGCGCCGCAAGGGCCCCAGCGCACGTCTTCTGGTTCTTTATCTTGCGGCGATTTTGCTGCTGGCCGCCTTCGTCACCTTCGACAGCCGACCTGAGCACAACCAGTTCCTGGGTGAGTTGTACGGGTTCCGTCACGTCCTGCTGCTGGGTTTCGGCGGCCTGATGTTCCTGGAGCTGACCGCGCTGCTGGGCCGCCGCTGGATCCGCAAGCGCTCGCTCTACTACGCTGCGGCCGGCGCCATCGTGCTGCTGGCGTCGATACGGATCGAGTTCTCCCATCTACCCTGGGAGACCGAAAGACTGCTACGGAATTTCTGCGGCGGTGTCGCCTTCCTGCTGATGAGCGCTGCATTTGACCGCCCGCTGAGACGTGAGCATGACCGCCTGCGGGGCAGGGCGCGAAAGTTGTTGGCCGGCATTTCCGCTCTGATCCTGTTGAGCATCCTCCACCCGCTGGCTCCGGTCGCACTCGCCTACGCCGGACGCAGCGGCAGTTTTCCGGTCGTGATCGAATTCACCGAGGCCTGGCAAAAAACCTTCGCCACGTCTCGCGACGCGATGCTGTTCACGGGACCCGCCCCCTGGGAATGGGAGTCGAGGCGGAACAAGCTCACCGCCATGATCAGTTTCGATCCCGTTGCCGGAGCCGGGGTCACCGCAAGCGAGGTGTATCCCGACTGGAGCGGGTTCAACTGGATCCGTTTCCAGGTCTACTCTGAAGATCGACAGCCGCGGCAGCTCGTGCTCGAGATCGACGACCAGAAG
>CBDTYJ010000353.1:0-2853 GCA_965364575.1 uncultured Gammaproteobacteria bacterium | reverse complement strand
TCCTGATAGACCTCGCCGGCGGGGGCCTCCAGGCGGGTCTCGAATTCGATGCCGTGCTCGCCGCCGCGAGCCTTGCCCGAAAACGTCAGTGAGACGCCGTCGGCGGCGCTGGTGCCCAGGGCGTTGCTGCCGCCCAGACCCTCGGTCTCGCCGCCGTACTCCATGACGAATCCGTCAGGCGTGCCACGGGCCTCCACGGACAGGTCCAGGCTGCCGTAGAGATCGGGTGACTGTCCCTGCGACGGATCCGGTGCCGGCACTGCTGCCAGCAGCGGCAGCAAGGTGGCGGCGGACAGGGCCTCCGCGCCCAGACTGACGGACCAGGCCGATCCAAGCTGGGACCCGTCAAAACGCAGCGCGCCACCGGCCTCCGGGCTTGCGGTCAGATCCCAGGCCAGCCGGCCGTTGTCCCGGCTGTACTCGAAACTGCCTTCGAACTCAGGCAGGCCGGCGACGCGGTCTCCCGGTATCAGCCGGGCGCGCAGACAGCGGACAGTACGGGTCGCGACGCGCAGATCCTCGCAACGACCCCGGAGCTCCCGCACCGCGCCCACCGGCTCCGGCAGTCGCAGGACCGACACCGACACCTCTGCCCTGATCGCCGGGCCCACCGGCAGGATGATGGAGACTCCGATGTCCTCGGCCTGCCAGCCGTCGCCCTCGATCAGATCGATGCCGAATTGCAGGGCGGTCTCCGCTCCGGCCGGCGCAGCCATCGACAGCGCCAGCACCAGCGGGATCCATGTCCACGGGCGTGCCGCCGCGGCCGTTCGCGAGTTGGGAGTCATTCCGCCAGGGACGCGTCCTGATCGCTGCCTCAAAGCCTTGCCGCTATGATACGGCTTCCGACGTCGACGGCACCGAAAGTCAAGCCGGACGCGACGGATGTCGTTGCAGGGACACAGGCGGGCGGAGCATGAGCAAGACGGCCACAACGGCCCCGTGGACGGTGATCAAGTTCGGCGGCACCAGCGTGGCCACGGCCGAGCGCTGGCGCACGATCGCGACGGTGGTGCGGCAGCGACTGGAGCAGGGCCAGCGGGTGGTGGTGGTGCATTCCGCCCTGGCCGGTGTCTCCAACCGACTGTTGGCCCTGCTGGATGCCGCGCTCGCGGGAGACCACCCGGCGGGACTGGAAGAGATCGAGCGCATCCACCTGACCCTGGCGGCGGATCTCGGTCTGGACGGCCCGGCTCTGATCGCGGATGACCTGGACCGCCTGCGCCAGGCCCTCGAAGGCATCCATCTGCTGGACGAGATCAGCCCCCGGGCCCACGCCCGGGTGCTCGCCAGCGGTGAATTGATGGCGACGCGCATCGGCGCGGCCTTCCTCCAATCCTGCGATCTGCCCTGCCACTGGCTCGATGTGCGCTCCGTCCTGACCAGTCGCCGGGAGGACGGGACGGGCCGCGGCCGCTACTTAAGCGCGGCCTGCGATTTCGACCCGGATGCGGCCTTCCAGCAGACCCTGGCGGACTGCGGGCCGCTGGTCCTTACCCAGGGATTTATCGCCCGGGATCATCGCGGCCATACGGTGCTGCTCGGGCGCGGCGGGTCCGATGTGTCCGCCGCCGTCATCGGCGCCCGGCTCGAGGCCGCGGCAGTGGAGATCTGGACCGACGTGCCGGGCATGTTCAGCGCCGACCCCCGCATCGTCACCGCGGCCCGTTTGTTGCGTTCGCTGGACTACGCCGAGGCCCAGGAGATCGCCAGCACCGGTGGCGCCGTGCTCCATCCCCGCAGCGTGCCACCCGTGCGCCGGCACGGCATCCCCATGGAGATCCGCTGCACCAGCCATCCGGAGATGCCGGGCACGCGCATCAGTCCGGCGCCGGCCGACGGCGCGCCCCGGGTCAAGGCGATCAGCATCAACACCGGCCTCACCCTGATCTCCATGGAGACCTCCGGGATGTGGCAGCAGGTGGGTTTCCTCTCTGACGCTTTCCGGACCTTCGGCGATCATCGCGTGTCGATCGATCTGGTCTCCACGTCCGAGACCAGCGTCACCGTCTCCATCGATCCCGAGGTCAGCAGCCTGGACGAGGAAGGCATGGAGGCGCTGGTGAGGGACCTGGAGCGGTTGTGCCGGGTGCGGGTGATCAGCGGGTGTGCCGCGGTCAGTCTCGTCGGCCGCCAGATCCGGGCCATCCTCCATCGTCTGGGCCCGGCGCTCGAGTTGTTCGAGGAACACCGCATCCACCTGGTCAGCCAGGCGGCCAGCGATCTCAACCTCACGTTCGTCGTCGACGAAGAGCAGGCCCACCGGCTGGTCAAGCGGCTGCATCATCTGCTGATCCGCAAGGGCGAGGAGGATACGGTGCTCGGTCCCACCTGGGAACAGCTGTTCGGCGCCGCCGTCGAGCAGCGCCGCCCGGTGGCCCCCTGGTGGCTGACACGGCGCGACGAGCTGTTGTCACTGGCCCCGGCCGACGAGGCCGCATTTGTCTACGACCTCGAGGTCGTGGACGAAGCCATCCGCAGTCTGCGATCCCTGTCCGCGGTGGAGCGGGTCTGTTACGCCATCAAGGCGAACTGGCACCCGGGCATCCTGCAGCGCGTCCACGACGCCGGTCTGACCTTCGAATGCGTGTCCCAGGGCGAGCTGGCCCACGTGCGCGGCCTGTTCCCCGAGCTGGATCCCGACCGCATCCTTTTCACGCCCAATTTCGCCCCCCGGACCGAGTACGAGCAGGGACTCGCGGCGGGCGTGCGGCTGACCCTGGATAACCTCTATCCTCTCACTCACTGGCCGGAGTTGTTCACCGATGCGACCCTGTTCGCGCGCATCGACCCCGGTGCCGGGCGCGGTCATCATCGTCATGTGCAGACCGCCGGCGAACAATCCAAATTCGG
>CBDTYJ010000352.1:0-2856 GCA_965364575.1 uncultured Gammaproteobacteria bacterium | reverse complement strand
CCTGACCGGGGGTCAGATCGGGCGCGGCTGGAGGGGGGCGAGAGGATGAAAGCCGGCCGTTCACGCGGGACCAGACATGAGTCCGGGGGATCGGAGGGGGACCGCGTGACGGAACCCCTCGACGCGACGGAGTCAGAACCCGCTCCGCGATTCATGAGCGTCAGGCAGGTGGCTCGTTACCTGCAGCTTAACGAGAAGAAAATCTATTCGCTGGTGAGCGAGGGGAAGATCCCGGCCAGCAAGCTGACCGGGAAATGGCTGTTTCCCCGGGACCTGGTGGACCAGTGGATCGTGGAATCCAGCCACGGCGGCCTGCTCACGGATCGCATGGTGATCACCGGGAGCGACGACCCGCTGCTTTACCGGGCCATCATGCAGACCGCCAGCGAGTTGCAGGCGCGGGCCCTGATCAGCTACGCGGCCACCGGAACCCAGTTGGGATTGTCGCTGCTGGCCCGACGACGGGCCGACGTCTGCGGCATCCATTGGGGCCCGGTGGACGAAAGCGAAAAACGCCATCCGGCCCTGATCCGCCAATATCATCAACATGTGGACTGGACCCTGGTGCGCGCCTTCCGGCGCGAGCAGGGCCTGATCCTCGCCCCCGGAGTCTGGACGGCCACCAGCCGCATCGAAGACCTGTTCGGGTCCGAGACCCGCTGGGCAGTTCGCCAGGAAGGTGCCGGGTCCCAGCGCTTCCTCAAAGAGACCATCAGCCTCAGCGGTCTGAATCCCGCCCGGAGGCGGATCACCAGCTATGCGTTCTCCGAGCGAGACGCGGCCGCGGCCGTGGCCATGGGGCAGGCTGACGTGGCCCCCGGCGTCCGCGCAGCCGCCACCGAGTTCGGGCTGGATTTTGTCAGCCTCGGATGGGAGGGCTTCGATCTGGCCATGAACCGGGGCATCTTCTTCCGCCGCCTGTTCCGAAACCTGCTGGACAAGCTCCGCGGCCCGGAATCCCAGAAGTTGGCCCAGCTGCTGGGCGGTTACGACCTGAGCGAGATGGGCGATCTGGTCTGGGCCGCCTGAACCGGCGCTTCTTCGAGCTCAGCGCAGGGCGAGATCCTGGGCGATCACGTGCCTGACCCCCAGGTCCGGCAGCTCCAGGGTGATCCGCGCGCGGACTCCCGCGTGGTCCTTGAGGCAGCCGTCCGCGTCGGCGGCGGTGACCGCCTGCTCGATTTCCTGCTGAGAAGTAATGCCGACCTTCTTCAGGAACTTCCTGATCTCGGTCTTCAAAATCTCATGGTCGATGGTGCCGTCACTCATTGATGTCTCCTCGGTTCGATGGCGTTCTCATTTCGTTTCCATAACCGGCCCGGGTCTGATCGGTCCGGATCTGATCGGGCAGGCGCGAGAGCCCGGATCTCAGCGTTTCCCGCTGCCGCCGCCCAGCTTGCGCTCCAGCGTCTTGCGGGAAATGCCCAGGCGCCGGGCGGCCTCGGATTTGTTTCCGTCGCAGGCCTCGAGCACTCGTTGCATGTGTTGCTTCTTGACCTCTTCCAGCGTCCAGTCCAGCGGGTAAGGGTGGGACCCAGCGGGCGGCGCCGCCGGTTCGCCGCCGGAGACGAATTCCGCCGGCAGCTCTCCCAGCAGCACCGTACGCTCGACCACGTTGCGCAACTGGCGCACGTTGCCGGTCCATTCGCGAGCCTGCAGCAGGCTCATGCTGGCTTCGTCCAGCGGCACGGCCGCCATCGCCAGTTCGTTGGCGATCTCGGTCATGAAGTAATCCACCAGGGCCGGGATGTCGTCGCGGCGCTCACGCAGCGCCGGCAATTGCAGGTGCACCACGTTGATCCGATGAAAAAGGTCTTCCCGGAAACGCCCCCGCTTCACTTCCGCGGGTAGATCGTGCTGGGTGGACGCCACCACGCGCGCATCCACCGGCACCTCGCGATCCGAACCCACCGGACGGATCTTGCCCTCCTCCAGGGCCCGCAGCAGCTTGACCTGCAGGCCCACCGGCATCTCGCTGATCTCGTCCAGAAACAGGGTCCCGCCCCGGGCAGCCATGAACAGCCCCTCGCGGACCTGATGGGCGCTGGTGAATGCGCCCCGGGTATGGCCGAACAACTCGCTCTCCATCAGCTCGGGGGCGATGGCGCCGCAGTTGACCGGGACGAAGTTGCCCTTGCGTCCGCTGTGACGGTGCAACAGTCGGGCGACCAGCTCCTTGCCGGTACCCGTCTCACCCTCGATCAGGACCGCGGCGGGGAACGGCGCTACACGCCGGACCATCTGCTTGATCCTGCCCATGGCCGCCGAGCTGCCCACCAGCCGCGGGCTGCCCGGTGCCGTCGGCCCCCGGCTGGAAAAAGACGGGACGCCGCTGACGGCCGGTGACTGTGCATCCAGTCGCCTGATCGAGGCGACGGTATCCTCGACCGAAACGGGCTTGATCAGCAGGTCCCGGGCGCCGGCGCGGAGACCATCCATAGCGCGTTCGACCCGCGCACGTTCGCTGAGGATGACCACGGCCGGGACCGAATCGACGTCACCGAGGCCCTCCAGCACGGTCATCGCCGAAACCCCGCCGGGCGCTTCGTCCACGACCACGTAATCGAAATGGCAGCGGGAGCAGACCTGGCGGGCCCGCTCCGGGTCCGGGGCGCCCTCGACCAGCCCGAAGTGACGACCGAGACCGGTCTGCAGCCGGGACCTCAGGCGCCGGTCTCCCGAGACGACGAGCACCGACAATTGCCGGGCGACGGTAGCGCCTGCGGCCCCGACGTCATCGGTGGATTTTGCCTCATTCCTCGTTCTCACGGATTCCCTCTAGGCCCGTTTACCGGTGTCTACACGGCGTGCCACGACAGGGGCCGACCGCCAATCGGGACAAGTTGACTCACATCA
>CBDTYJ010000351.1:0-2865 GCA_965364575.1 uncultured Gammaproteobacteria bacterium | reverse complement strand
GTCCGGCCGGCCAGCTCCGCGGCCCCGTAATCGTCGGGAAAATTGACCGTGACCTCCTTTTCTTCACCGGCGGTCATGCCTTTCAATCCGGTCTCGAAGTCCGGCAGCATGCTGCCCCGGCCCAGCACCACCGCCACATCCTGCCCCTCGCCGCCGGAGAACGGCTCTCCGTCCAGCGTGCCCTTGAAGTCGACCGTGATCTGGTCGCCTTCCTCGGCCGCCTTTTCCGTGACCTCCCATTCGGCCCGCTGGCGCCGCAGCCGGTCCATCATGTCGTCGATGTCGGCCTCGGTGATCTCGGCGGTCGGACGCCGGATCTTCATCCCCTCGTGGCCGGTCAGCGTGATCTCCGGGTAGACCTCGAAGGTAGCGGTGTACTCCAGATCCACGCCCTGCTCCAGCTTGCCCGGCTCGATGCGCGGCCCGCCCGCGGGCCGCAGCTTTTCCTGACCGAGGGCCTCGATAAAGCTGGAGCGCATCATTTCGTTCAGGACCTCTTCCCTGACCTGGCCGCCATAGCGCTGCCGGACCACCTGCATCGGCACCTTGCCCGGTCGGAACCCCTTGATCTTGGCCGTCTTGCCATAGCGCCGGAGCCGGCTGTCGATCTCATTCTCAATCTTCTCCGCGGGCACCTGCACCGTCATCCGGCGCTCCAGCCCTGCGGTCGTCTCCACCGAAACCATCATCCGGGTGTGTCCTCTGTTCGTTTGCGTCCGTTACGTTGCCGTTTGTGAGGCCGGCGGTGCAGACCGACGGCCGCGGCGCCCCCCCGGGGGGCCGCCGTGTAATGTGGTGCGAAAGGAGAGACTCGAACTCTCACGGGTTGCCCCACCGAGACCTAAACCCGGCGCGTCTACCAATTCCGCCACTTTCGCCTCTTGCCGACCCGGCACGGGCTTGCTGGCATCAGGCGCCGGGCTAGCGGGACATTATATCGCAGCTTGGCGTGCTTGCCCCAACGTCGCGGGTAGCACGGGGCAGCGCCGCCGGGGGTGCGGTCGGCCGGAAGACAGGCCCGGCCGCCAGGCCGGGTTCTCGGGAAAATGGTGGGGCGTCAGGGATTCGAACCCCGGACCGAGTGGTTAAGAGCCACCTGCTCTACCGCTGAGCTAACGCCCCGCCGGACCGCGCAATCTAATGTCGCGATCGCGGCTTGTAAAGTGGGGTGGACGATGGGACTCGAACCCACGACGACCGGAATCACAATCCGGGGCTCTACCAACTGAGCTACGCCCACCATTGACCGCCGAGCGATGGCGCGCCCGGCAGGACTCGAACCTGCAACCCTCGGCTTAGAAGGCCGATGCTCTATCCGGTTGAGCTACGGGCGCCTGCACCGGCCCTCACGGCTGGAACTGGTCGGGGCAGAGGGATTTGAACCCCCGACCCTCTGCTCCCAAAGCAGATGCGCTACCAGGCTGCGCCATGCCCCGAGTGTCCCGGCGGGCCGGAATTTCGCCCTACGACCTCAGCCAGCCGGTCGAGGACGCAGGATGATAAGGCCCGCCCCTGCGGCAGTCAATTTCCGGCGATCAGCCGTGTTGAGGGCCGCGGCGGCGGCGTGCGACAATCCGCTCCCCCTGTTGGCCGGACCCTGAGCCCATGAGCGCACGCCTGATCGACGGCAAGACCATCGCCGCGGAAATCCGCGAACAGGTGCGGCAGCAGGTCGAGGCGAGGGTCGCGGCGGGCCAGCGGCGACCGGGACTGGCCGTGATCCTGGTGGGTGAGGACGCGGCCTCGGCCGTCTATGTCCGAAACAAGCGGCGCGCCTGCGAACAGGCGGGGCTGATCTCCAGGGATTTCGATCTCCCCGGGGACGCGCGACAGGAAGATGTGCGGATCCTGATCGAAAAGCTCAACGCGGATGAGAGCATCGACGGTATCCTGGTGCAGCTGCCCTTACCCGACCAGCTGGATGCCACCGCGGTCATCGAGTACATCCATCCGGCCAAGGACGTCGACGGCTTCCACCCCTACAACGTGGGCCGCCTGGCCCAGCGCATCCCGCTGCTGCGCCCGTGCACGCCATTCGGCGTGATCAGGCTGCTGGAGCATTGCGGCGTGGACCCCAAGGGACAGCGCGCCGTGGTGGTGGGGGCCTCCAATATCGTCGGCCGGCCCATGAGCCTGGAACTGCTGCTGCACGGCGCCACCACGACCGTCTGCCATCGTTTTACCCGGGACCTGAAGAGCGAGGTGGAGCGCGCCGACATCCTGGTGGTGGCGGTGGGCAAACCGGGGCTGGTGCCGGGGGAATGGATCAAGCCGGGCGCGATCGTGTTCGACGTCGGCATCAGCCGCCTGGCCGACGGCCGTCTGGCCGGTGATGTGCAATTCGAGGCCGCCGCCCGGCGAGCCTCCTGGATCACGCCGGTACCGGGCGGAGTCGGCCCCATGACCGTGGCCATGTTGCTGTCCAACACCCTGCAGGCGGCGAACCTGCGCGACGGCGCGGCCGGCTAGTTCCGCTTCCAGGTGGTGCCGCCGGCACCATCCTCCAGCACGACCCCCTGACCGGCCAGTTCGTCCCGGATCCGGTCTGCCTCCGCCCAGTCTTTTGCCGCCCGGGCCGCATTGCGAGCGGCGATCATCGCTTCGATCTCTTCGTCGCTAAGACCGGAGATGACCACGCTAACCTCGCCGGCGGTGAACGTCGCTTGGGCTGTTTGTGGGCTCGCGACCGCTTTGAACCAATCGTCCGGATTGTGCTGCAGCAGCCCTAGCACGCCGCCGACCTCGAACATGGCAGCGGCCAGAGCACGGGCGCGAGCTTCATCTCCCGACTCGCGGGCCTTGTTGAGGCGCCTCCGGGCAGATTGAAGCACCGCCAGCGCCTCGGCGGTATTGAAGTCGTCGTCC
>CBDTYJ010000350.1:0-2868 GCA_965364575.1 uncultured Gammaproteobacteria bacterium | reverse complement strand
GCGTTTCTTCTCGGCCTGATCGTGATTCCAGCCGGCGCCCAATCGGTGCCCGACGCCATCCTCGGCAAGGCCGGACCGCCCGGCGGCCAGCCGCTGGCCTATTTCGAGGCGGATCCGGCGACCGTCGGATACCTGGCGTTGCCCCAGGGGCCGGGTCCACGCGGGGCCGTGATCCTGATCCACGAGTGGGACGGCCTCGTGGACCGGGTCCGGCAGGTGGCTGACGCCTTTGCCGCCGAGGGTTACGTGGCCCTGGCCGCCGATCTGTATTCGGGCCGCACCGGCAGCAACCGGGACGAGAATATTGCCCTGGTCAGGGAAACCCGCGCCGATCCGGACCGGATCATCGCCAATCTGGACGCGGCGGCCCGGTATCTGCGCAGCCGGGATGACGTCTCGGGACGGGTCGCGGCCATCGGCTGGTGTTTCGGTGGCGGCGTCGCCCTGAGCTATGCCCTGGGCGGCGAGAACCATGAGGGTACCGCCATCTTCTACGGCAGCCTGCTGGACGATCCCGAGCAGATGTCCCATATCCACCACGAGATCTACGGCACCTTCGCCGGGGACGACCGCGGAATCCCGCCGGAACAGGTGGACCGCTTCGTGGCCGCCCTGAGGGCCGCCGGGATCGACAACGACGTGCATATCTATGATGACGTCAAGCACGGATTCTGGCTGTATGTGGACCGGGATCCGGCGTCCAATCTGGCGCCGGCCGAGGACGCCTGGCGGCGGCTGAAAGACTATCTGAAGCGGACCGTCGGCGATCGGCCCGAGGGCTGACTCCGGCCGCCGGTTCGGCAGAGGCGACCGATCCGGTCGAGAAACTGTGATGTCTGTCCCGGGCTGGCACGGGAAAACGCGCACTGGACCCGGGGATTTTGCCCGGAATTGGGGTATGTTGGCCCGCAGTTTCCGCTGATCGGGAGAACCATTTGCTTACCGCCGTGCGTCATGTGCCCAGGCCCCTGCGTGGCCTGATCACCGCAGCTGCCCCGGTCCCCGGAGACCTGTCGACCGTAACGACGGTCGACGACAAGGCGGAAGCAGACCCGCGATCCGTCGGCATGGAGCGCGATGGCGTGGACGCCATCTGGGCCTGTGTCGAGAACATGTACGCCACCGGCATGCAGCCCGGCATCTCCTTCGTCCTCAGGCGCCACGGAAAGGTCGTGATCCGGCGCGCCATCGGTCATGCCCGTGGCAATGGTCCGGGTGACAGGGGCATCGATCCGGTGCCGATGACGCCGGATACCCCGGTCTGCCTGTACTCGGCCAGCAAGGCCATGGCGGCGATGACCGTCCACCTCCTGTCCGAGCGTAAACAGCTCAGCCTGCTCGACCCGGTCAGCCACTACATCCCGGAATTCGGTGGAAACGGCAAGCAGGACATCACCATCTACCAGCTGCTCTGCCACAAGGCCGGGATCCCCACCGTAAGTGCCGAGGATGACGAAGACCTGCCGGAGCTGTTGCTGGATCGCAGGGAAATCCTGCGGCGTCTCTACGCAGCGGCGCCCGAGAAGCCCGGTCACCATCATGCCTACCACGCGCTGACCGCCGGTTTCGTCATCGCCGACCTGGTCGAGCGGGTCTCGGGCGTCGGTTTCCGCCGTTTCTTCCGGGAGAATTTCACCGCGCCGCTGGGCCTGCGCGGTCTGGACTTCGGCGCCAGAGGCGCCATGCTCGGCAAGCTGGCCACCAACTATATGACCGGCACCCGGCTGAGCGCGCCGGGGGATCTCTACCTGCGCCGCGCCATCGGCACCAGTCTGCGGCGGGCCGTGGAGATCTCCAACGATCCACGCTTCTATTCAGCGGTCATCCCGGCCGGCAACGGCGTCGGTACCGCCGACCAGTGTTCCCGTTTCTTCCAGTGCCTGCTCAATGGCGGCGAACTCGACGGGACGCGCGTGCTCCAGCCCCTCACCGTAAGGCGCGCGGTCGCCGAGGTCGGCAAGGCGGAACTGGATCGATCGCTGTTGGTGCCGATCCGCTATTCGGCGGGGATGATGCTGGGCAGTTCGGGGATCGGACTTTACGGTCCGGACACTGAAAAGGCCTACGGTCACATCGGCTTTACCAATAACTTCATCTGGGCCGATCCGGAGCGCGACATCTCGGTGGCATTGCTGACCACCGGCAAGGTGATCGTCGGGCTGCATCTGCCCTACCTTGCGTGGCTACTGCGGAATATCTCCCGCTATTGTCCCAAGCTCGAGGCGGCCGAGCAGGAGCAGCGGATGCTGGCCTCCGGCATGTATTGACGGGTCATCGCCCGTCAGTACCGGTTCACTTGTAGCGCTTGCCGCGCTTGATCACCAGGTCCACGTCCTGGAGCAGGGCAACGTGCCGCAGCACGTCGCCCCTGACGGCGATGATGTCCGCGTACTTGCCCTCGGTCACGGTCCCGACCTCGTCGTCCACACCCATCATCACTGACGGCCAGTAGCTGGCGGAGCGGATGGCCTCCATGGCCGGGAAGCCCAGTTCGTTGACCCATACATCCAGTTCGTGCCAGGTGGACTGGCTGTGGAATTTCATCGGGATGCCGCTGTCGGTGCCGATCAACAGCACCACGCCGGCATCCCTCAACTGCTGGAACTTCCGCGCCAGTGTCGGCTTGCGGGCCGGCGTGATCTGGAAATAGGACAGCCGGTCCGGGTGGGCGAAAGACTGACGGATGTCGTCGATGATCGGCTGCGGCAGACCCAGGTGCCAGGAGGTGTTGTCCAGTTCCTCCGGGTTGTCGCGCAGGTATTCGTAGTTGTAGAGGCCTTCGATGGTGGGCGTCCAGTACAGAGGCCCCAGGTTCATCTGCGCCGTGCGCTCCTCGATCATGGTCATGACGTCAGGGGGATATTCCGG
>CBDTYJ010000349.1:0-2871 GCA_965364575.1 uncultured Gammaproteobacteria bacterium | reverse complement strand
CGCGCACGTGCTCGTCGGTATCGAACGGCACCATCTCGCGCTTGCGGCGTACCTCGATGGGCACGATCTGATCCTTGAAGTACCCCGCCTCGATCGCCCGCGCTGCCCGCTGCTGGCTCTCCACTGCCAGGGCGTCCTGCTCCTCCCGGCTGATGGACCATCGCTCGGCCACGTTTTCGGCGGTGATGCCCATGTGGCAATCGTCGAAAGGATCGGTGAGCGCGCCGACCATGGCGTCGACGACCTGGGCGTCGCCCATGCGCTGGCCGAAACGCAGCCCCGGCAACCAGTATTGTCCCCGGCTCATGCACTCGGCGCCGCCCGCCAGGGTGCATGAAGCGTCCCCGAGCTGGATCAGCTGCGCGGCCGAGACGATGGCCTGGAGCCCGCTGCCGCAGAGCCGGTTGACGGTAACCGCCGGCGTCTCGACCGGCAGACCGCCGTTGACGGCGGCGACCCTGGACAGATACATGTCCTTGGGCTCGGTGTGGATCACATTGCCGAACACCACGTGGCCCACGTCGTCGGCGCCGATTCCGGCGCGCTCCACCCCGGCGCGCACGCAGGCGGCGCCGAGTTCGGTGGGAGGCGTGCCGGCAAAACTGCCGCCGTAGGTCCCGATCGCCGTCCTGACAGCGCTAAGAATGACAACTTCCCGTGCGTCGGCCATATCGCCCCTCCCCGGTCTTACCCGGCAATTTTCAAAGATTTTTATCCTGCCAGTTGATGCTGACGGCGGCCACTAGACGAAGGTAAAAAAAAGGCGGTGGCCCGAAGGACACCGCCTTGATCCGTTCGCCTCAAGCAGCCTTTTTGGCTCTCGTGGCCGGCTTCTTGGCCTTGGGCGTCGCCACCTCGACCGCATCGGTGAAACCGTTGCGGGCGATTTCCAGCATGGTCTGCTGGGCAGCGGCGTAGGTCTCAACCAGGTTCGTGATGCGTTTCTGGGCGCGGCCCGCGTAGGCCGTGGCCAGCTTGCCCTGGGCCTTGAAGTAATCGGTGGGCCCTTCGGCTTCGCCAAAGACCGCCAGTTCGTCGGTGATCAGTTCCATGGCGTCGCCGGCCACCTCGAGCTGCATCTGGATCGTCTTCTGGAAGGCGTCCAGAGCCACTTCCCCAAGTTCATTGGCCGGTCCGAAAACCTTCTTGCTGGTCTCGAAGAAATCGTAAGTCTGGTTAGTCATCTCAATCCCTCACTGTCGTGTTTGATCGCGGCGAGAAGAATAATAGCAAAATTCTTTTGCACTGCAAAATATTTTTGTCCTAATCTGAACATTCTTCTCTAAAACAATGGGTTATTCGTCTTTTTTCGGCTTGCTGGGCTTTTGCGGTGCAGGAGTCCACGCATTCCGGATGTTCTCGTGGAGATCGGCCCACAGGCTGAGGTTCTTCTTCGCCAGCTCAGCCATGGGGTTCTCGCGAGCCAGATGTAGCAGCTGCTCCTGGAAGGTCTCCTGGTTGGCGACGAAGGCCGAGACGCTGCGCTCCAGATAAGCGCCGAGGAAGTCCTGCATGGCGCCTCCGTAGAAGCGGATCAGTTGCTCCAGCAGTTCCGCGCTCAGGATCGGGCGTCCGGCCTCCTCCCGCTCCATGATGATCTGCAGCATGATGCTCCGGGTCAGGTCCTCGCCGGTCTTGGCGTCCTCGACCCGGATCCGCTCTCCGGCGACCACCAGACGCCGCACTTCGTCGAGGGTGACGTGGCGGCTCTCCTGGGAGTCATAAAGGCGGCGATTGGCGTACTTGCGGATGACCCGTATGGTCATTGCCTCATCCCCCGCGCCCGAAAAACCCGGACGCCTCAACCCATATGATAGCCGCCGTTGACCGACAGGTCCGCGCCGGTGATGTAGCCGGCACCATCGTCGACGAGGAAATGGACCGCCCGGGCGATCTCGTCGGGCTGACCGAAGCGCCCGGCCGGGATCGACTCGCGGATGCTCTCACGGACCGGTTCCGGCACCGCCATGATCAGCGGCGACTCGATGTATCCCGGTGAAACGGTGTTGATGGTGACGCCCTTGCGGGCCGTCTCCCGGGCCACGGCCATGGTGAACCCGTGTACGCCGGCCTTGGCCGCAGAATAATTGGCCTGACCGAATTGTCCCCGCTGGCCGTTGACCGATGAGATATTGACGACACGGCCATAGCCGCGCTCCAGCATCCCCGGCAGCACGGTCCTGGTGACGTTGAAAACGCTGTCCAGATTGGTGTGGACGACCGCGTTCCATTGCTCCGCCGACATCTTGACCAGACGCGCGTCGCGTGTGATGCCGGCGGCATTGACCAGCACATCTATCGGCCCAAGCGCCTCCTCGATCCGCTTGACGCCGGCGGCCGTCGCCTCGAAATCGGCGACGTCAAAGGGCTCGAGACGGATCGATCGACCCTCGCTGGCCTCCTGACTGACCCAGGTTTCGGCGGATTCGGCATCGCCGGGGTGGCAATTGGCGGCGACGCGGAAGCCGGCTTCGACCAGCTGCTTGCAGATGACCCGGCCGATCGCGCCGGTGCCTCCGGTGACCAGTGCAACGCGAGTTTGCATGACGGCACTCCTGGAAAGTGGACCTGCCGCCAAGCATAGCGCGTCCGTTTTGCAATGCAAAACTTTTGTTTCGCATGCGGCTCAACTCATTGTTTTTAAGTGTCTATTAGAATTTTGCGAGCGCAGCACGGACTGCTGCGGCGCAGTAGCCGGGCCCATGGGAGCTGGCCTCGTCCCCAGCCGCGGCCGAATTATCCCACCGGCTCTCACCGGGCCCGGGGAATAAGCGGCCATGGAGGGCGGCTCAGGCCGCGCCATCGGGCACC
The DNA here is from genome assembly GCA_965364575.1 of uncultured Gammaproteobacteria bacterium. Classification (GTDB taxonomy): domain Bacteria; phylum Pseudomonadota; class Gammaproteobacteria; order Steroidobacterales; family XN24; genus CAMYOC01. Next base: position 60 of record CBDTYJ010000349.1, on the reverse strand, counting down.
GGGCCACATCCCTTCCATCGAGTCGACCCGGATAGCCAGCGGGCTGACCTTGGTCCGGGA
>CBDTYJ010000348.1:0-2888 GCA_965364575.1 uncultured Gammaproteobacteria bacterium | reverse complement strand
GTCCGGCGGACCGACATCGAAGGCCCAGGACAGGATGAGGGTGACCGGCAGGCCGACGATGGCTGCCGTGCCGATCGTCGCGAAGACCACCGGCGGAAGCTGAAATGCCTCCACGAACAGGTCGCCGACCTGCAGGACGACGAAGGCCGCGCCCATGTAAATCAGCGCCGCGCGGACAACACGGCGTCTCTTGAGTTCGGCAAGGAACCGGTTCATCTGGCCTCAACGGAGTGGGGACGAAGACGATTGTAATGGAGAACCCTCGTCGTAGCCGCTCCCGGCGGCTGCCTCTGGCGCACTATTCATACCCGTTCCCGGCAGGAGGTGTCAGGCATACCGCTCTGTTCCCCGGTCCTGGGCCGTGCTGTCCGGCTCCCCGACCGTTTATGCCGGACTCGTGCTGATGCGCCTGTCCCGGAGCGCTTATCGGGAGTGGACAGGTCCGCCACATTTCTTGCCATGATGCCCAAGGCGACCGGGCATCCTCGTCGTTCGATCTGGCCACGGGATAGGGTTAGCATATCGCCGGCCGGGAACTCTGGGGCCTCCGTGACGCAGACAGCAGGCAACTTTCGCGCCTTCATCAGCTACAGCCATGCCGACAAGGCCTGGGCCGAATGGCTGCATCGGGCTCTCGAGTCCTATCGGCTTCCGCCCAGACTGGTCGGTCTGGAAACGCCTGTGGGGGAGGTGCCCGCGCGCCTCACACCGATCTTCCGCGACCGTGACGAACTGCCCGCCGCCGGCGATCTGACGACAGAACTGCGTACGGCGCTGGCGCAATCGATGTTCCTCGTCGTGATCGCCTCGCCCGCCGCCGCCAGATCCCGTTGGGTCAACGAGGAAGTCCGTCATTTCAAACATGTGCACGGCGAGGGCCGCGTGCTCGTCTTGATCGCCGGCGGTTCTCCCGGGACAGGCGATGAATCGGAATGCTTCCCGCCCGCGCTGCGGATGCGCGTAGACGCCGCGGGACAAGTCAGCGAGGAACCGGCCGAGCCGATCGCCGCCGACCTGCGCCCGGGCGGCGACGGCAAACGTCTCGCCAAGCTCAAGCTGATCGCAGGACTGACCGGCCTGTCCCTCGACAAGCTGGTGCAGCGGGAACAGGCGCGACGGCAGCGCAGGCTGGCGGCAGTCGCGGCGGTCGCCGCCGTGATCGCGATCTGTATGTCGGTGCTCACGGTGATGGCGGTGCGCGGCCAGGCGGAGGCCGAGCGACAGCGCGCGGAGTCGGATGGCCTGGTCGAGTACATGCTGACCGATCTGCGCATGCAACTGGAGCCGGTGGGACGGCTGGAGATCTTCGATTCGGTCGGCAAACGTGCGCTGGCCTACTACGCCAAACAAGACATCAATGCCCTTGACGCCGATGCCCTCGGCCGTCGCGCCCGCGCCCTGCACCTGGTCGGTGAAGTACGGGAACTGCGGGCGGATACCGAAGGTGCGCTGGCCGCATTCGAGCAGGCCGAGGAAACGACCGGCGAGCTGCTCGCCCGGGATCCGGGCAATGAACAACGGATCTTCGATCACTCCCAGAGCGCCTTCTGGGTCGGCTACGTGGCCTGGCAACGGAATGAAATAGACGAGGCCGAACGCTGGTTCCTCGAATACCACCGCCTGACTGCACAACTGGTCAGCCTCAATCCCGACAAGGAAGAATGGCGCGCCGAGCAGTCGAGCGCGCTCGTCAACCTGGGCGTATTGATGCACCGTGGCGGTCAATACGAGGAAGCGACGGTGTACTTCCGGCAGGCCCTTGAAATCGCCACGGCCCTCGCGCTTGCCGCGCCGGATGATCGCGAGAAACAGTGGACCATGGCGCAGGGCCATGCATGGCTCTCGGACGCGATGACGGGCGACTGGGCCTTCCCGGAGGCGATGGAGCAGCGCCGGAAGGAGCTCTCCATCTATGGGGCGATGCTTGCCGTGGATGAACGGGATGCGCGAGCGCAGGAGGGCCGGGCGGTCGCGTTCGTCCAGATGGCCAGCCTCCATATCATCGCTGGCGAATACGCGCTGGCTGAAGAGGCTTCGAGATCCGGGCTGGAAGAGATCGAGCGCCTACTGGCCGAAGATCCCGGCAATCGGCTCTGGCAGGACATCGCGGTCTCGGCGACCAATCAGCACGCCGAAGCGCTGATGATGGTAGGCAAATGGGACAGGGCGAGGGAGGTCAATCGACTGGCGCTGGAGCGGTCGGCGGAACTGGTGGCGTCCGATCCCACGGTCATGGCCTGGAAGACGACCGGGCAGATGAACGCACGCTGGATGGAGATCGCCGTCGCCTTCGCGTTGGGCGAGACAGATGGGGCACGGCAGAAGATCGCCCGGTTCAACGAGGATTTCGGTGCCGGATCCGACATTCCCAGGCAGGCGGCGCGTGCGTCCTGGTCCATGGTCCTGGCGATGGACGCGCTGGACCGGCGAGCGGCAGGGGACCGGCAAGGGGCGACCTCACGAATCGAACAGCTGCGCGCGCTGGATCCCGATCTGCCACGCGAGGTACTCGTGCTAAGCTACGCGGCAGAAACTCCGAGCACATCGGCATGGCCTGAGAAGCGAGCCGCACAGGCCAAGCACATTGGATACGATCCGGCTCTACTGTTCGCATTTTCAAAAGGAACCTGAAGCATGCCAGTGAACCGTCAGCTGAATATCGCCGTCACCTTCAACTGCACGCACCGCCCGGACGGCGGCTATGGAGGCGGCGCGACGTATACCCAGACGGGATCCACGCCCGCCGCGGCCAATATCGTGGATGCCGACGGTACGATCCATCTGGATAACTGGACGGATTTCGACCGGAGTGCCTACAACGACAACGTGGATATCGAGTTCACGCTCGCCACGCCATGCAATGTTTCTCCCGATGGCACGCAGATACC
>CBDTYJ010000347.1:0-2892 GCA_965364575.1 uncultured Gammaproteobacteria bacterium | reverse complement strand
ATCGACCAGCGCGACAACCTCAAGGCGATGGTGTTCTGGGGACACGCGCCGAACAGTCAGACCCGTGGCCCGGAGATGAAGAAGGCCATGGAGACGCTCGAACTGGTAGTCGTAATCGATCCCTACCCGACCCACACGGCGGTGCTGCCGGATCGTCAGGAAGGGATGTATCTGCTGCCGGCGGCGACACAGTTCGAGACCTACGGTTCGGTGACGGCGTCGAATCGCTCGCTCCAGTGGCGCGAGCAGGTCATCGATCCGCTGTTCGAGTCGCTGCCCGATCACACCATCCTGTACAAGATGTCCAGCAAGCTCGGGTTCTCCGACCAGCTGTTCAAGAATATCCAGGTCAACGGCGAAGAGCCGGTGATCGAGGATATCCTGCGCGAGATCAACCGCGGCATGTGGACCATCGGCTATACCGGCCAGAGCCCGGAGCGGCTGAAACTCCACATGGAGAACAAGCACACCTTCAACACCACGACCCTGAAGGCGGAAGGGGGTCCCTGCGACGGGGATTACTACGGTCTGCCCTGGCCGAGCTGGGGCACGCCGGAGATGAAGCATCCCGGCACGCCGATCCTCTACGACACCAGCAAGCACGTGGCCGAAGGTGGACTCAACTTCCGGGCCCGCTTCGGCGTCGAGTACCAGGGACGCAACCTGCTCGCGGAGGGTTCCTACAGCAAGGGCGCCGAGATCAAGGACGGCTATCCGGAATTCACCGCCGACCTGCTCAAGCAACTCGGCTGGTGGGATGACCTGACCGCGGAGGAGAAGGCCGCGGCCGAGGGCAAGAACTGGAAGACGGATCTCTCGGGCGGCATCCAGCGTGTCGCCATCAAGCACGGCTGTGCGCCGTTCGGCAACGCCAAGGCGCGCTCGATCGTCTGGACCTTCCCGGATCCGGTGCCGATCCATCGCGAGCCGCTGTACACCTCCCGGCGCGACCTGGTGGCCAGCTATCCGACCTACGAGGATCGCAAGAGCCACTATCGTCTGCCGACGCGCTATGCCTCCATCCAGGAAGTGGATTACAGCACGGAATTCCCGCTGATCCACACCAGTGGACGGCTGGTCGAATACGAGGGTGGCGGCGAAGAGACCCGCTCCAATCCGTGGCTGGCAGAGCTGCAGCAGGACATGTTCGCCGAGATCAATCCGGCAGACGCCAACAACGCCGGCATCAAGGACGGGCAGATGATCTGGCTGAGCAGCCCCGAGGGAGCCAGGATCAAGATCAAAGCCATGATCACCCCGAGGGTGGCGCGCGGGGTCGTATTCACGCCGTTCCACTTCGGCGGCTGGTACGAGGGCAAGGATCTGCTCGACAAGTATCCGGACGGATCCGCGCCTTACGTCCGGGGCGAGGCCTGTAACACTGCGTTCACTTACGGCTACGATTCGGTGACCCAGATGCAGGAAACCAAAGCCAGCCTTTGCAACATCACCGCAGCCTAGGAGATCACGACCATGGCACGAATGAAGTTTCTGTGTGATACCGAGCGCTGCATCGAGTGCAACGGCTGTGTCACCGCCTGTAAGAACGAGAACGAAGTACCCTGGGGTATCAACCGCCGCAGGGTCGTCACCCTCGATGACGGTGTCCCGGGTGAAAAATCCATCTCGGTCGCCTGTATGCACTGCACCGACGCGCCCTGCGCGGCGGTATGCCCGGTGGACTGCTTCTACACCACCGACGACGGCGTGGTGCTGCACGACAAGGACCTGTGCATAGGCTGCGGCTACTGCTTCTACTCCTGTCCTTTCGGCGCGCCCCAGTATCCTCAGCAGGAGGCGTTCGGCGTGCGCGGCAAGATGGACAAATGCACGTTCTGCGCCGGCGGTCCGGAGGAAGACAATTCTGCCGCCGAGTTCGAGAAGTACGGCAGCAACCGTCTCGCCCAGGGCAAGTTGCCGGCCTGTGCCGAGATGTGCGCCACCAAGGCGCTGCTCGGCGGCGACGGCGACATGGTGGCCGACATCTACCGCGAGCGGATCATGCGTCGCGGCGGGCGTCCGGACAACTGGGGCTGGGATGCCGCTTACGGGGAGAAGGACGCTTGAGACTTGCAGACGACAAGTCGGCGTCCGAGGGCACATTGCGCAAGCTGGGCCTGGCGGTCGGCGTGACAGCGCTGCTCGCCTTGTCCGGCTGCGGCGACGTCACCTTCTACGAACCGGGCAAGTACCAGGGCAAGACCGATCCGCTGATGGCGAAATCCGGCAGCAGCGAACTCGACCAGCAACTGAGTGAGCGGTTCGAGCAGGGACAGGCTAGGCAATAGTCGCGCGGGGACGCGGCCGCGCCCGGCTCCCGGGCGTGCATCGGACAGGGTGCCGTGGGCAGTCCCCGTAGCGGGAGAGGAAGATGATTGAAACATCTGGAACGGTAGGGAAATCCAGATCCGGCAGCCGTCGCCGGCTCGTGATCTGGAGTCTGATCATGGCGCTCGCGGTCTCGATGGCGCTGCCGCTGACCGCCCTCGTCATTCCGGCCAGCCAGGCTCAGGAGTCGGGCCAGCAGGCGGACGAAAAGAGCAATCCTCGCTCCGAATACTGGCGCGAAGTGCGCCGGGGGAATTCCGGATATTCGGCGGTGACGGGGCAGGAGACCAATGTCCTGATCCAGAGCGAGGGGCAGACCTGGCGGGAAATCCGGGACGGCCCGGTGCTGAGCCTGGGATTGTGGGGCGTGGGTTCGATCATCGTAGTGCTTGCGATCTACCACCTCATGACCGGTGGATACAAGCTTCAGGGCCGCACCGGACGCAAGATCCTGCGCTGGCCGGGGATCGATCGTTTTATCCACTGGTACACGGCCGTGCTGTTTATCGTCCTGGCCATCACCGGTCTGAGCCTGCTGTGGGGACGGACCTTGCTGATACCGAT
>CBDTYJ010000346.1:0-2906 GCA_965364575.1 uncultured Gammaproteobacteria bacterium | reverse complement strand
TTTATCGGTCTGCTGGATTCGGAGCATCGGCTGGTGCTGGAGTTCGGGGCCGTCATCAACCCGGCAGACAGCAGCCCGGTACTGGTCGCCGACGGCTGGGTCGAGTATCCGTACTCCCAGACCATCTTCGCCGCCTGGCAGGCCGGCCTGAGCTACGAGTCGGTGACACTGGATGCGCGCACGGCGGACGGAGTCTGGCATCCCGTCTATCCCGCCTTCGGTTATCCGGCGGGCATGCCCCGGGTCATGGCGCTGCCGCTGGACGAACTGCCCCCCGGGACCGTCGCCCTGCGTCTTTCCACCAACCAGGAGGTCTACTGGGACCGGATCCGTATCGTGTTCGAGGAGCCGCCACCGCCCGGGCTCGTGCACACGGTGATGGCGCCGGCCACGGCCCGTCTGGCAAAGACCGGATTCGCTCGCCGCACTACTGCCGACCAGCGGCTGCCCCACTATGACTATGCCCTGCGGGATGCGTTCTGGGACGCCCGCTATCTCGACGGCTTCTACACCCGCCTCGGGCCGGTCGAGCCGCTGGTGGATACTACCGATGACGCGGTGGTCATCGTCGGCTCGGGGGAAGAGGTGCATCTGGAATTCGAAGCGCCGGCCGCAGCCGGAGAAGGTTCGAGCCGCCGGTTCGTGCTCGAAGCCCGCGGCTGGGCCAAGGACATGGACCTGTTCACCGGCGACGGGGGCCGGGTCGGGCCGCTGCCACGCGGAATCTCCGGCGACGCGGCGGTGGACGCCCGCCGCCGGACCCTGCACGAACAGATGAACGTCCGCTTCCAGTCGGGACGTTGATGACGGGCCAGCAAGCAACCCGGCCAGGACGTCGGCGGGCCTACGTGCCGGTCGTCGGACCGAGGCTGCGCAAACTGCTGTTGGTGGTATTCGGTCTGTTCTCCCTGCTGGCGATCAACGCAGGCTACCTGGGCGGCGTCACGTTCATGGAATGGCTGCGGGGTGAGACATTCCAGGGCTATTTTTACCAGCTCATGTTCCTGGCCCACCTGATCCTGGGGCTGCTGCTGGTATTGCCGGTGGTGATCTACGGCCTGCTCCATCTGCGGGTCGCCCGGCACCGGCCGAATCGTCGCGCAGTGGCCGTGGGTTACGCCCTGTTTACCACCGCTGTGATCCTGGTCGTGACCGGTCTGGTCCTCACCCGGGGCATCCCGGTGATCGAGGTGCGTGACCCGGCCGCACGGGAAGCGGCCTACTGGCTCCATCTCGTCGCGCCGTTCGCCGCCGCCTGGCTGTTCGTCCTCCACCGGCTGGCCGGATCACCGATCCGCTGGCGTGTCGGCGGTGCGGTGGCGGCCGTGGCGGTCGGTCTCTCGGCGCTGCTCATCGTGGTCCAGTCACAGGATCCCCGACGCTGGGATCAGGCCGGGCCGGCCTCGGGCGAACGGTATTTCGAGCCGTCACTGGCGCGCACCGCCAGCGGGGACTTTATCCCCGCCCGGGCCCTGATGCAGGACGAATACTGTGCCGAATGTCATGCCGACGTGCACGAAGGCTGGTCGGCGAGCGTGCATCGCTTCGCGTCCTTCAACAATCCGGCTTATCTGTTCTCCGTGCGCCAGACCCGGCAGACGGTGCTCGAGCGCGACGGCGATGTACAGGCCTCCCGGTTCTGCGCGGGCTGCCACGACCTGGTTCCGTTCTTCTCCGGCGCCTTCGACGATCCCGATTTCGACGACGTGGGTCATCCGACGTCCCAGGCAGGCATCACCTGCAGCGGCTGCCACGCCATCACCCACATCAACAGCCCGCGCGGCAACGCCGATTACACCATCGAGGAACCCCTGCACTATCCGTTCATGTATTCGGACAATCGGTTGCTGCAGTGGGTCAACCGGGCTCTGGTCAAGGCCAAGCCTGCCTTCCATCGGAAGACGTTCCTCAAACCGCTGCACCGCAGTCCCGAGTTCTGCGGCACCTGCCACAAGGTGGGATTGCCCGAGGCGCTCAACGGCTATCGCTGGCTGCGGGGGCAGAATCACTACGACAGCTTCCTGCTCAGCGGCGTGTCCGGCCATGGGGCCCGGAGTTTCTACTATCCGGAGCAGGCCGAGACCAATTGCAATGGTTGTCACATGCCGCTTCGGCCGTCCGATGACTTCGGTGCCCGGGTCCTGGACGATAGCGGTGAACTGAAGGTCCACGATCACCAGTTCCCCTCGGCCAACACCGCCATCCCGTCGCTGCTGGGGATGGCCGAGTCGGTGATCGACGCCCATCGGGAGTTTCTCGAGGGCTCGCTGCGCATCGATCTGGTCGGCATCAAACAGGGTGGCGAGGTGGATGGCGCCCTGTCCGCGCCGCTGCGGCCGGAGCTGCCGGTGCTGCAACCCGGATCCGATTATCTGATCGAGACCGTGCTGCGGACCCTGACTCTGGGTCATGCCTTCACCCAGGGCACGGCCGACTCGAACCAGGTCTGGGTCGAGATGGAGCTCTACAGCGGCGACCGCCTCATCGGCCGCAGCGGCGCCATGGAGCCCGGAGAGGGCCGGGTCGATCCCTGGTCTCACTTCGTCAATGCCTGGGTCGTGGACCGGGACGGCCGTCGCATCGATCGCCGCAACGCCGAAGACATCTTCACCGGACTCTACGACAATCAGATCCCGCCCGGCGCGGCCGATGTCGTCCACTACCGCTTCCGCGTGCCGGAGTGGGTTACCGAGCCGGTCGTGATCAAGGCGCGTCTGAATTATCGGAAATTCGACACCCGTTTCCTGCAGTATTTTCAGGGTGAGGCATTCCGCCGCAACGATCTGCCCGTGACCGTGATCGCCACGGACGAGGTCATGCTGCCGGTCGCCGGCGGGGCACCGGCGCCGCCGCAAGCTGTCCCGCAAGTCCCGGCCTGGCAGCGTCTCAACGACTACGGCATCGGG
>CBDTYJ010000345.1:0-2908 GCA_965364575.1 uncultured Gammaproteobacteria bacterium | reverse complement strand
CCGCTCCCACCGGAGGCCGAGGCACGCTGGAGCCGCCAGATCGGCGCCCTGTCGCTGCCGGTGTGGCAACGTGTCCGGTGTCAACTATCTTGTCCGGTCAGTGACAATTGTCTTGTCCGGTTAGTTGTCGCTGTTCGTTAGGGTCAAATCCTCCTGTTGTGTGGGCTGGTTATGGGCGCCCCTGGCAGGGCCGAGCACGGGAAGGAGCCCGTAGGGCGACTGGACGTGCTCGGCCCTGCCAGGGGGGCGGCGGCCGCCCGTGGGGTAGTTGTCGCGGCCTCAGAGACTCGCGAGCCAGCGACAACTACCCCGCCGGTGTCTCACCCCGAGGGCGTAGGATCGGGACAAACCTCGCCGCTTCGGGCGCTCGAAGACGGTGGTGTAGTGGTCGCAGCCGGCGCGGTCATGGCCGGCGTCTCGGCAGCGACCTGGCCAAGGGCCTCCTTGCGCCGGTAACTGTCGCTGCTGACCTCGATAATGGTCGCGTGGTGGACCAGGCGGTCGACGGCGGCGACGGTCATCATCTGATCGGGGAAGATCCGGTCCCACTCGGCGAACGGCTGGTTGGAGGTGATGATCAGGCTGGCGGTTTCGTAGCGGTGGGCGATCAGCTCGAACAGCACCTGCGTCTCCTGCTCGTTCTTTTTCACATAGCCGAAGTCGTCCAGCAGGAGCACGGGAAATTTGTCGAGCTTGTGCAGGACATCCTCCAAGCGCAACTGCTGGCGGGCGAGTTGCAGGTGCTGGACCAGGGCGGTGGTGGCGAAGTAGCGTACGCGCACGCCTTGCTCGGTCAGCCCGTGGCCGATGGCGGCACCCAGATGGGTCTTGCCCACGCCGCTGGCGCCAAACAGCAGGACGTTGCGCGCCTGGCGGGTCCAGTCCGAAGAGCCGGCGAGGGACTCGATTTGTCCGCGGGTAAGGCCAGGAACCTGGGCGAAGTCGAAGCTCGCCAGGGTCTTGCCGACGGGCAGGTGCGATTCCTTGCGGTAGCGGGCGATACGCCGGCTGTGGCGCTCGGCCAGCTCCTGCTCGCACAGCGCGGCCAAGTATTGGGCGCTATCCCAGCCGTTGCGCTCGGCTTGACCGAGCAGGGCTTGCCAGTGGCGGGCGATGCTCGAGAGCCGCAATTGCTTGAGCATCAGGGGTAAGGTGGCGATCTGGACCATGTCAGTGGAGTTCCGTGGGCTGGCGGTGGGAGGGCAGTAGGCTGTCATAGACGGACAGCGGGTGCTGCGCGCTGTGCAGGGCGTCGAGATCAACGCGGGTAGCGCCATGGCGTGCGGACTCGAAACGCTGTTCGAGCGCATGCAGGCTGGGGATGTCCCCGGCGGCGATGCGTTCGAGCAGATACCCCCCCAAGGCCTGCTCACACTCGGCACGGGCCGCCAAGGCGAGGATGCCGACGATGCGCTTGCACGCCGCGCGCGCCTCCAGGTGGCTGTCGAGGTAGTTCCAGATCGCCCGGTAGGTGGCGTTTGGGAGCAGATCGTCGCGCAGCTGCGAGTAGCGGAACGCCTGGGGCTTGCGCGCCAAGGCGCCGATGAGGTGGCGGTAGTCGATACAGCGCGCCCGGGCATGGTTGACGGCATACACCCGCGGCAAGCTGATCGCCCGGCTCGAGCCGACGAACCCCTCGAGGCGATCGTCGAAGATGTGCAGGCGCAGCCGCTCGCCGATCAGGCGCGCCGGGACGCTGTAGAGCACCCGCTTGACCTCGATGGTGCTGGAGGTGGTGACGCTCACGACCTGCTCGCTGTAGTCGGTGGTGCGCCGTGCGGGCAACGCCTGGAGCTGCTGGCGCTCGACGGCCAACGCCTCGGCGCAGCGCCGGTTGAACCGCCCCACCAAGGCGTCGAGCCACTGGCGGTAGTCCTCGACGGAGGCGAAATCGGCCGACTCGCGCAGCAACAACGCCTGGGTGATGCGCCGCTTGAGGTGGCCATGGGGCGATTCCACGGCGCCATTCTCGTGGCTGATGCCGCGGTTGTTGCGGGTGCTCGCCATCCCATAGTGCGCACACAGGCATTCGTAGCGTTCGGTGAGATCTTCTTGGGCCTCGGCCGAGAGGTTCTTGTACGCCGCCGAGAGGCTGTCGGTGCGGTGCTCCAATGGCGCCCCTCCGAGACGCCACAACGCCTCCTGGAGCCCCTCTGCCAGGGCGCTGAACGACTCCCCACCCAGCACCACCTTGAGGTGGCTCCAGCCGCTGAACGGGAGCCGAAAGTGGTAGAGACGGTGCTCCAGCGGCTCTCCGCGGATGCTCACCACGATATCCTTGAGCTTGGTGAAGTCCGATAACCCCTGTCGACCCGGCTCCTGCACTTGGCGGAACATGACCTCCTTGTCCGGGCCGTGCAACGCCTTCCACGCCTTGACCCGCCGTTGAAAAGTCCGCTTACCTGCGTTGCCGTATTTTCCCGGATGCCGGTCCTGTAAATCCTCGAACAAGGTCGTCGCGTCCAACGCCGGCTGCCCCTCCAGCAGCGGCACGATCTCGCTGTCCCAGACCGCTGCGAACGGGTCCTTGCGCGTGCGCCAGTGCCGCTCCTTGCTCTCCAACAGGCTGATTCGACCGCCGTCAATCCGCCGGCCGCTGCGCTCGGAGATGCCCGCCTTGGCGCTGGCCTGCTCCTGTGTCTGCGTTTGCTTTCTGCTGTTCATGTATAACCTGACCTGTCGTGTGGTGATGCGTTTGCCCGACATTCGCGTGCCTTCTCGTTGCGAAAATGCCGGCTACCTTAGCCTCGAAAAGCGGCCAAGATAGTTGTCGTCGACCGGTCAAGTTAATTGTCACCAAACACCCTGTTGACGCTGGCCATCGTGTGTTCGCCGAGGTGGGGTTATGGCGCTTCGACCTCGACGGCCATCAGGCCCGCGAGCACCGCGAGCCTCTCCGCGGGGGGCA
>CBDTYJ010000344.1:0-2922 GCA_965364575.1 uncultured Gammaproteobacteria bacterium | reverse complement strand
AAAAGGGCCGCCTGATCAGGCGGCCCTTTTTCTTTTGGACGACTCCGCGCAGGGATCAGGCTAGGTGGTCTCGATCCTTGCCGCCGCCAGCGCGGCGCCGACGATACCGGCCTCGTTGCGCAACTCCGCCGGCACCATGGGCGTGCGCACCTCGATCAGCGGCAGGTATTCCCGGTGATGCTTGCTGACGCCGCCGCCGATGATGAACAGATCCGGCCAGAACAGGTCTTCCATGGTCCGGAGATACTCCTCGAGCCGCCCGGCCCACTCGTCCCAGCTCAGGTCCTTGCGCTTGCGCACCCGATCCGAGGCCCGGCGCTCGGCGGCTTTGCCGCGTATCTCCAGATGGCCGAACTCGGTGTTCGGCAGCAGCCTGCCGTCGCTGAAGATGGCGCTGCCGATTCCGGTACCCAGGGTGAGCATGATCACGACACCGTCGATGCCGCGGCCGGCGCCGTAGCGCATCTCCGCCAGCCCCGCCGCATCGGCGTCGTTGAGCAGGTGGACGGCGCGGCCGGTGAGGTCTTCCAGCAGCGCGTCCGCGTCCAGCTCGATCCAGCCGTCGTCGACGTTGGCGGCGGTCATGGTCACGCCCCGCCGCACGACCGCCGGGAAGGTACAGCCCACGGACTCACGCCAATCGAAATGATCCAGCAGCCGCGCGACCACGCCCGCGACCGCCTCCGGTGTCGCCGGCTGCGGCGTCTCGATTCGCAGACGTTCGGCCGCCAGTTGTCCCGACCCGAGATCCACCGGAGCGCCCTTGATCCCCGACCCACCGATATCGACACCGAACCCCCGATCCGCAGTCATCCCATGTCCTCCCCCATCACCACATCTCCCGCATGCGCGCGGCCACGTCGACCACGGTGTCGGGTCGGGCCGCCGCCGGGTCACCGTCCTCCCCGGTGCAAGCGTGAAAAACCTGCTCGAAACGCTTCATCAAGGCATCATCGATGAAGCGGCTGCGGGCCCCGTAGACGTGCCGGTCGCCATGGCGTCGCTGCTGGGGCACGTAGTATTTCAACGGCGCCAGCAGATGCAGGCCCTCCCTGGCACGGGTCATGGCCACATAGAGCAGGCGTCGCTCCTCCTCCACCAATTCCGGATTGCCGGTAGCGAACTCGGAGGGGAAATTGCCGTCCGCGACATTGAGCACGAACACCGTATCCCACTCCTGACCCTTGGCGGAATGCACCGTGGAGAGCACCAGGTAATCCTCGTCGAGCAGCGGCGGGCCGCTCAGATCCCCGGAGGCCTGGGGCGGATCCAGCGAGAGTTCGGTGAGAAAGCGCTCCCGGGAACGGTAGCCGGCGGCGATCTGCTCGAGGGCGTCCAGGTCCCCTTCGCGGACCTGCCAGTCCTCGAATATGCGTTGCAGATGGGGCTGATACCAGCGGCGCACGCGGCCGATCTGGGTATGCCAGCCATCCTGCTCCGGAGCGATCCCCGTGAGCAATTCGACCAGGCCGGGCCAGTCCCGGCGGGCGGCGGGCGGTGGCCTGAAATCCGCCAGGGCGCCGACCCGGAAATCCGCGGCGGCCAGGCGCTCCCAGGCGCCCTGGGCGGTGGCGGGGCCGGCCCCCGGCAAGAGCTGGACGACCCGGTAAGCGGCCATCTGGTCGCGGGGATTCTCCGCCAGACGGAGCACCGCCAGCAGATCCTTGACGTGGGCCGCTTCCAGGAATTTGAGGCCGCCGTATTTCACATAGGGGATGTTGCGCCGGGTCAGCTCCAGCTCCAGCCTGTCGCTGTGATGGGCGCTGCGGAAGAGCACCGCCTGGTCCATCAACTGCTGCCCGGCCTCTCGCGCCTCTAGCACGCCCCGGATGACATAGTCCGCCTGGGCCTCGTCGTCTTCGACCGTCACATAGCGCGGCCGCTGCGCGGAGTCGCGCTCGGAGAACAGGCGCTTCCGGTACTGGCGCTGGCCGCCCGCGATCAATTCATTGGCCGCGTCCAGGATCGGCTGGGTCGAGCGGTAGTTCTGCTCGAGGGTCACGATCCGGGCCCGCGGCCGGAACTGGTCCGGGAAGCCGAGGATGTTGCCGATCTCCGCCGCCCGGAAGGAGTAGATCGATTGGGCGTCGTCGCCGACCACGGTCACGCCCTGCCCGTCCGGCCGCAGCGCCGAGAGGATCTCGGCCTGTAGCAGATTGGTGTCCTGGTATTCGTCCACCAGCACCTGATCGAAACGGGCCGAAACCGATTCCGCCAACGCAGGCTCCGACATCAGGTGACACCAGTAGAGCAGCATGTCGTCATAGTCCAGACACGCGGTCTCCTGCTTGGCCTCCACATAGGCGCGGAACAGCGTGGTCAACTCCGAGGTCCATTCCGCGCACCAGGGCCAGTTGTCCTCGAGGCAATCCGCAAGCTCCCGGCGGCCGTTGACGCAGCGTGAATAGATGGCAAGACAGGTGTCCTTGCGCGGGAAGCGGCGTGGGCTGCGCGAAAGCTTGAGGCGATGACGGACCACGTCCATCAGATCGGCCGCGTCACCCCGGTCCAGCACGGAAAAGGCGGGATCGAGGCCCAGATTCGGCGCGTATTCCCGCAGCAGTCGGTTGGCGACGGAGTGGAAGGTACCGGACCAGGGCAGACGAACATCGGTGCTGCCGCCCAGGGCGCGGCTGACGATGCGCCGGGCCCGCTGACTCATCTCGCGGGCGGCCCGGCGGGTGAATGTCAGCAGCAGGACACGCTCCGGCGGGACGCCTTCCATCACCAGGTGCGCCACCCGATGGGCCAGGGTCATGGTCTTGCCGGTGCCCGCTCCGGCGATGATCAGCAAGGGATCGGCGCGGAACCGCTGACCGTCACGTCGGCCATGGATAGCCGCCTCGCGCTGGGCGGAATTCAGCGCCTCAAGATAGTCGCTCGCGGCGGCGGGGGCGGACATGGCCGCAATATATCAGACCC
>CBDTYJ010000343.1:0-2943 GCA_965364575.1 uncultured Gammaproteobacteria bacterium | reverse complement strand
ATTTTTGACGGCGAGCGGCGTGTTGGTATGACGCCTGACAGCGCGGTTTTGTTGCAGAAGCTTGGGCATGAGTGTTTCATCGAGTCTGGCGCGGGTCAGGGCGCGGGGTTTTCCGACAAGGCTTATAAGGACAAGGGCGTCACGGTGGTCAAGACCGCCGCCGCGCTTTGGAAAGAGGCCGATATCGTCGCGAAGGTGCGCCCGCCCGAAGAGGTCGAGGTGAAACGCTTCCGCAAGGGCCAGACGCTGATCAGTTTCTTCTATCCGGCGCAGAATACCGAGCTGCTGGAAGCGATGAAGGACAAGTCCGCGAACGTGATCGCGATGGACATGGTGCCGCGAATCAGCCGGGCGCAGAAGATGGACGCGCTGAGTTCGATGGCGAACATCGCCGGCTACCGCGCCGTGATCGAGGCGGGCAACAATTTCGGCCGGTTCTTCACCGGCCAGATCACGGCCGCGGGCAAGGTGCCGCCGGCGAAGGTCCTGGTCGTGGGCGCCGGCGTCGCGGGGCTTGCCGCGATCGGCACGGCGACCAGTCTGGGGGCTGTGACCTACGCGTTCGACGTGCGTCCCGAAGTGGCCGAACAGATCGAGTCGATGGGCGCCGAATTCGTCTATCTCGACTTCGAGGAAGAGCAGACGGACGGCGCCGAGACAGGCGGCTATGCCGCGCCCTCCAGCCCCGAGTTCCGCGAGAAGCAGCTGGAGAAATTCCGCGAACTGGCGCCCGACATGGACATCGTGATCACCACCGCGCTGATCCCCGGCCGTCCGGCGCCGAAGCTCTGGACCGGGGACATGGTCAGGGCGATGAAGCCCGGCTCCGTGATCGTCGATCTGGCGGCGGAACGCGGCGGCAACTGCGACCTGACCGTTCCGGATGAGAAAATCGTGACGGACAATGGCGTCACCGTCGTCGGTTACACGGATTTCCCGAGCCGGATGGCGGCGCAGTCCTCGACGCTCTACGCCACCAACATCCGCCACATGATGGACGACCTGACACCGGAAAACGACGGCAAGGTCGTCCACAACATGGACGACGACGTGATCCGCGGCGCGACCGCGGCCTTCGAAGGCAAGGTGACATTCCCGCCGCCGCCGCCCAAGGTGCAGGCGATCGCGGCCAAGAAAAAACCCGCCGTACCGGAAAAGACGCCGGAAGAGATCGCCGCCGCCGAAGCCGCGGCGATGCGCAAGGCGGGGATGCAGCAGACCGGTTTGCTGGTCTTCGGCGGTTTGCTGATGGTCCTGATCGGGGGCTTTGCTCCGGCCAGCTTCATGCAGCACTTAATCGTCTTCGCGCTGGCCTGTTTCGTCGGGTTCCAGGTGATCTGGGGGGTCAAGCACAGCCTGCACACGCCCCTGATGGCGATCACCAACGCGATCTCGGGGATCATCATCCTCGGCGCGCTGCTGCAGCTGGGCGACGGCGGGTTCATCGTCAAGGCGCTGGCCGCCGTGTCGGTCTTCGTGGCCATGATCAACGTGGTGGGCGGCTTCATGGTCACCCGCCGCATGCTGCAAATGTTCCAGAAATCCTGAAGGGGGACGTGTGATGAGCGCAGGACTTGTAACCGCAGCCTATATTGCTGCGAGCGTTTTGTTCATTCTGGCCCTGGGCGGCCTGAGCAATCAGGAGAAGGCCAAGCGGGCGATCTGGTACGGCATCGTGGGGATGGCGATCGCCATCGTCGCGACGATCTTCGGTCCGGGGGTCGGCGGCTGGTCTTACATCCTCCTGATCCCGATCCTGGGCGTCGGGGCCTTTGTCGGCCTGACCGTGGCCGAGCGGGTCGAGATGACCGAGATGCCGCAGCTTGTGGCGGCGCTGCACAGCTTCGTCGGCCTGGCCGCGGTGCTGATCGGGCTGAACTCGGACATGCTGGGCACGGACGGCCTGTCGGGGGCCGAGGTGGTGATCCACGAGGTCGAGATCTTCCTCGGCGTGTTCATCGGGGCGATCACGCTGACAGGCTCGGTCATCGCCTATGGCAAGCTGGCCGGCAAGGTGGACAGCAAGGCGCTGGTGCTGCCGGGCCGCAACCTGCTGAACGTGGCCGCTGTCGCGGTCAGCTTCATCCTGCTGATCATGTATATGAACCACGCGGGCAGCTGGACGCTGTACCTGATGACGCTGATCGCCTTCGTGCTGGGGGCGCATCTGGTGATGGCCATCGGCGGCGCGGACATGCCGGTGGTGGTCTCGATGCTGAACAGCTATTCCGGCTGGGCCGCTGCGGCGACCGGGTTCCTCTTGGGCAACGACCTGCTGATCGTCACCGGGGCGCTGGTGGGGTCCTCTGGCGCGATCCTGTCCTACATCATGTGCAAGGCGATGAACCGGAGCTTCATCTCGGTGATCCTGGGCGGCTTCGGCGGGTCCACGGGCCCGGCGATGGAGATCGAGGGCGAGATGGTGGCGACCGATGCCGCCAGCGTCGCCGCCATGCTGGACGATGCGGACAGCGTGATCATCGTTCCGGGCTACGGCATGGCCGTGGCGCAGGCGCAGAACGCGGTCAGCGAACTGACCCGCCGCCTGCGCGCCAAGGGCAAGGAAGTGCGCTTCGGCATCCACCCGGTCGCGGGGCGTCTGCCGGGGCACATGAACGTGCTGCTGGCCGAGGCCAAGGTGCCCTATGACATCGTGCTGGAAATGGACGAGATCAACGACGACTTCAAGACCACCGACGTGGCGATCATCATCGGGTCGAACGACATCGTGAACCCCGCCGCGCAGGAGGACCCGAACAGCCCGATCGCCGGCATGCCGGTTCTGCGGGTCTGGGAGGCCAAGAACGTGATCGTCTCCAAGCGCGGGCAGGGCACCGGCTACTCCGGCATCGAGAACCCGCTGTTCTACAAGGAAAACACCCGAATGCTCTACGGCGACGCAAGAGAAACCGTCGACCAGCTGCTGGGAATGATCGAATAGGG
>CBDTYJ010000342.1:0-2953 GCA_965364575.1 uncultured Gammaproteobacteria bacterium | reverse complement strand
GGTGAGATCGTCATCCGCGGCGATAACGTGACCCCGGGGTACGAGAACAACCCCAGGGCGAATGCCGAGAATTTCACCAACGGCTGGTTCCGCACCGGTGACCAGGGGGTCATGGACGAGGAGGGATACCTGAGCATCACCGGACGACTGAAAGAGATTATCAACCGCGGTGGCGAGAAGATCTCACCGCGGGAAGTGGATGACGTGCTCATGGATCACCCGGCTGTTCAGCAGGTGGTGACCTTCGCGGTACCTCATCCCAAGCTGGGCGAGGATGTGGCGGCGGCCGTCGTCCTGCGTGAAGGAGAGCAGGCGACGGAGCGCGACATCCGTGAGTTTGCGTCCACTCATCTGGCCGACTTCAAGGTGCCCCGCAAGGTGCTGTTCCTTGATGAGATCCCGAAAGGCGCCACGGGCAAGCTGCAACGGATCGGTCTGGCAGAGAAACTGGGGATCGCCTGATGCGTATCTGTATCTACGGGGCCGGTGCCATCGGGGGTTACCTGGGAGCCCAGCTTTCCCTGGCCGGGGAGGATGTCTCGCTGATCGCGCGGGGCCCCCATCTGGAGGCCATGCAGAAGGACGGACTCAGGCTGCGTATCGGTGACGAGGAGCGGGTGGCGCGCCCGCTGTGCACGAGCGATCCGGCGGAAGCGGGGGAGCAGGACTACGTCATCGTGACACTCAAGGCGCATTCCGTGCCTGGCATCGTGGATGCCATGCAGCCGCTGCTCGGTGAGCATACCGCCGTCGTGTCCGCCGTCAACGGGGTCCCGTGGTGGTATTTCTACAGGCTCGAGGGTCCCTGGCAGGATCGCCGCATCGAGAGCGTCGACCCTGGCGGTACCCAGTGGGATCGCATCGGCCCGGAGCGGGCGATCGGCTGCGTGGTCTATCCCGCCTGCGACGTGCCGGAGCCGGGTGTCATACAACACATCAGCGGCAACCGGTTCACGCTCGGTGAGCCCAGCGGCGAGAAGACCGAGCGTGTGATGCGATTGAGCAAGACACTCATCGATGCGGGTTTCAAGGCGCCGGTCCGAAAAATCCGCGACGAGATCTGGGTCAAGCTCTGGGGTAATCTGTGCTTCAACCCCATCAGCGCCCTGACCCAGGCGACGCTTGACGTTGTCGCCACGGAGCCCGGCACCCGCGCTGTCGCCCGGGCCATGATGGTGGAGGCGCAGGCCATCGGCGAGAAGCTCGGGGTACGTTTCGGTGTAGACGTGGAAAGACGCATCGACGGGGCAGCGGCCGTGGGCGCCCACCGCACATCGATGCTTCAGGATCTGGAAAAGGGCCGGCCCATGGAGATCGACGCGCTGGTCACTGCCGTGCAGGAGATGGGGCGCATGGTGGAGGTGCCCACGCCGACTATCGACGTCGTGCTGGCGCTGGTCCAGCAGCGGGGCCGGGCCGCGGGCTGCTACTGAATAAAGAGGGCGCGGACGGCGGGCGGATGCCGGATCGCGGAGGAGGACCGGGTATGTCGGTGAAGACGATATTGCTGCCGTTGTCCGGGGCCGAAGCACCGGGCCCGGTGATCGAGACGGCATTGCGGCTGGCGAAGTTCTTCGCCGGGCACCTGGACGTCCTCTATGTGCGGCGCAATCCCAAGAAACTGCTTCCCTACGCAACCCTCGGCTTGTCCAGGCAAATGCGCGAGTCCGTGCTGGAGGCCGCCGAGCAGAGTGCCGAGACCCAGGCCGGCGACGCCAGGGCCGTGTTCGAGGCGGCCTGCCAGCGAGTCGGCGTGCCGGTGGTCAGCGAGCGGCCGACGGGTGATGCAGCGAGCGCGTCCTGGCGGGAAGAGACCGGACAGGAAGGAAGCATCCTCGCAGCCCGTGGCCGGCTCGCCGACCTGATCGTGCTGGCGGGACCGATCCCCGTGTCGCCGCCGCCGGAGGTGGCCGAGGCGGCTTTGAAATCCACCGGACGACCGGTGGTCATCGTTCCGTCCCAGACCACCGGTGTGATCGCCAAGCACATCGGTATCGGCTGGAACGGCAGTGCCGAGGCCGCCCGGGCCGTCGGTGCCGCGATTCCCTACCTGCAGGCCGCGGATGCCGTGACCATCTTCGCCGGCACGGCCCATCCCGAGAAGCAGCCTACGCCTGATCAGCTGGTGGAGTACCTTGGCTGGCACGGGGTGGCTGCCCGGGTGAGGGCCTTCGAGGCACACGATCCGGGCGTCGGGGAGGCGCTGCTGGCGGAGGCGCGCGATGCGGGCATCGACCTGTTGGTGGTGGGCGGCTATAGCCGCAGTCGGCTCAGGGAACTGATCCTCGGCGGCGTGACCGGATACCTGCTATCCGAAGCCGACATACCGGTGTTCATGGTCCATTAGCCCGGGCCATCCCCGTCGGACGCCATCGCGCCGCACCGCGGTCGGTGCAGCATTGGGCAGACCGTGCAATCGCTTCTATGCTGTTCTTACAAGGAAGCGATTCCATGGCAGACATCCGTGGCAGGCCAGGGGGAGATTCGAGGCCGGTGTCTGCATAACCACGACAGGAGCGACCCCGATGGCTCGATCAGTCCACGTAGATGATTTCATGGTGAAACGCCCGGTCCTCGTGACACCCGATACCAACCTTTTCGAGGCGATCAACCAGATATTGAGCCATAAAGTGTCGGGTGTCGCGGTCATCGACGATGACCGGCACCCGGTGGGCATGCTGTCCGAGCTCGACTGCCTGCGCGCCATCCTCTCGGACACCTACCATGGCGAGGGGATGGCGAATATCCGCGTGGCGGATCACATGTCCCCGGAGGTCGAATGCGTCGATGCGCGCTCAAACGTGATCAGCGTGGCGAGGTCGATGCTCGATCACAAGCGACGCCGCCGCCCGGTCGTGGATGAGCAAAATCGACTCATCGGCCAGATCACGTGCCGCGCGATTCTGAGGTGCTTCAGGGAGTTCGGCGGTCCCGGGAGCTGATCCCAAGGTCC
>CBDTYJ010000341.1:0-2975 GCA_965364575.1 uncultured Gammaproteobacteria bacterium | reverse complement strand
TGACCAGACCGCAAGAGCGAGCAAGGCCACCACGCTGAGGGTCTCGAACGGCCCTCCTTCGCGGGTCGCTGCCGCCAGCAGCGTGGGCTCGTCGCCGTAGCGCGTCAGCAGAACGATGCCGACGGCGGCTGCAGCCACCGCCCCATAGGCGACAGGAATCAGGACGCGGGTGAAACCCATCCGCCGGGCACGCGGACTACCGGGGCTCGAGGCTGGCCCGGGCTGCAGCACGATAGGCCGCGTCGTCGGGATAGGCGCTGAGCGGATCCTCGAAGCGCTTGTTCCAGTGCACGAAGGCGTCCATACAGATCGCGATCCGCCAATCCTGCGCCGACGGCGTCGGCATGGGCCGGTGCATGAGATAGGACGGGAAGATGGTCATACACCCTTCGAGCGGCCGTACGGCAGCCATGTTTTCGCAAAAAATATTGTTGGGCTCGGGCCGCTGGAACATGAGCAGCCCCTCGGTGGGATCCCGCGTAGCCGGCACCTGGAGATAGTAGCAGCCGCTCAGGGTCGCCGGATGGTGATGATGCCAGGGGCCGTCCACCCAGCTCTCGTTGGTCTGGATCAACACCCAGCCCTGGACGCAGTAGATATCGAAGGGCAGCCGCTTGGAGTGCCCGTGGCGCTGCGTGAGGATGGCGGTGCAGGCCTCGACAAACTTCTGTTTGAGCACGCGCACGTAGGGGATGCCCTCCACGTTCGCCGGTGTAAACAGTTCCTCTCTCGTCTGGTAGCCGTAACCCGATCCATGCCGCTTGAAATAACCCTTTCCCCACAGTTCGCGCAGCTCGTTCCTGATCTGGTCATGGAATGGCGCCATCTCGGGCACCGGATAACGCCAGGTGGGCGTCCCGAAAATGGGATTGGTCTCGAGTCCGGAATGGCTCACCATCAGTGTCCCCCGATCACCCTCGCGGTCCTGCGCCCGGATTGATTCTGGCCGTCTGCGGTCCCTCTGTCCACGGGCCGCTCTCAATCATCCGGCAGGAAGAAACCGGCCACGGAGCAGCGGGCCATGGGCGCCTGATTCTTGACCAGGCCGATCTTGTGCCACAGGCCGCGACGCATGATGACGATCCGGTTGGGCAGCGGGAAGATGAATTCGGTCGACGTCGTACGGGCGAACAGCAGCTCGGACAGATCGTCCTTGTGGATCACGTTCCAGTTTCGCCGCCGGTGGATCTCCCCCTCCTCCATGATCTCTTTCTCCGGCAACATCTCGTCCGGGATGTCGTCCTCGATCAGCATCAGTTCGCCGCCCCAGCTGGCGTGCCAGCGGGGGTGACAATAGAAGGCATAGGCGCCGGCGAAGCGGCCGGCGTCGTTGTGCCAGTCCAGGGACGAGCCCTGACAATGCAGATAGGAACGGGCGGTCATGGATTTGCAGTTCTGCTGGAAGTTCTGACGGTAGAACCGCGTCCCGAGGATGCGGTCGATCAACAGATCCAGGGCAGTGCCGGTCGGATACTGCCGCCTGGGATCGCCGGGGGGCAGCTTCTTGTAGGGGTGGTAGACCGTCTCGCCCGACTGGAACGGCGGCCGGTCTGCCAGATCCCAGGGCTTGACCCATTTTGGATTGCGGGCGTAGTCGTTCAGCTGGGTGTATTCCAGCATCAGACGGAAGTGGTCGGGCTCCAGGAAATCGTCCAGGATGATGTAGTGCTCGCGTTCCCGGACAACCTTCATCGGATTGGCGTCTTCCCCCGTGGCGTTTGCGGGGATCAGAGATCGAAGTCGATGACGTCGTAGCGCTTCGACATGTCCTGACGCGCCTGCACCCGTATTGCGTCCTCGAGACTGCGTGAATCCCAGCCCACGACCACGTCCGCCTTGCTCTTCAGCTCGTCGGGCGCATCATTCGGCCCGAACGGCTCTACCAGCACGACCGGCCGGCTGTGGGCCTTGGCGGCGCTGATCTCGAAATCCAGCCAGTCCCGGAACTGTTCGTACTGACCGCTCATGACCACCAGGACCTCGGTACGCTTCATGGCGTCCAGGACCCGGGTGCGCCGCTGGGCGACGGATTCGCCATCGGGAGAGTCATGGGGCTGGAGGACGTTTTCGTAGAAGAAATTGGTCGTGCTCTCCAGATACTCGAACAGCCTGAGGTAATCCTCGTCAGGTTGCCAGCCGTGGCTGGCCATGACCCGGATGGGGTCGTTTTCGCTCATGGTCCCGCGCCTCCTCGCCACCTTTTTTCGGGAAGTGTAACCGACCTGACAGGCCCGGGGGCAAGGGCTGTCGCATAATGGGACGTGGGTGGTTAACTTAATGGGGCCGGTCATCTAAGATTTCGGCGAAGAGGGATTTCGGCGAAGAGGGATTCCCGCGAAGAGGGCCGTCCACGGCAACTGCTCCGAACACCATGCGTTTTTTGCTTTACAACATTCGCTATGCCGCCGGCGCCGGCCCAGGCTTCAATCTGCCGGTCCCCGGAGCGGGCTATCTCCGCGGCAACCGAGAGAACCTGATCCAGATCCGCCAATTCATCAAATCCATGGATCCGGATGTGGTCGGTCTGGTGGAGGTGGACACCGGCTCCATCCGCACCGGCATGCTCAACCAGGCAGAGATCATCGCCGGGGAACTCGGCCATTACACGATCTACGAATCAAAGTACGGCGAGAGTTCTTTCAACAACCGCTTGCCGATCGTGCGCAAGCAGGGCAATGCCTTCCTGGCGGCTCCACGCATCCACGGTGAGCGCTTCCATTATTTCGATACCGGCATCAAACGCCTGATCATCGAACTGGAGCTCGAGGAAGTGGCGATCTTCCTGGTCCATCTGTCGCTCAAATACCGGCATCGGCAGAGCCAGCTCCGCCACCTGCACGAGTTCGTCACCGCTTCCAGCAAACCGGTCATCGTAGCCGGGGACTTCAATACTTTCTGGGGCGAAGACGAGCTGTATCTGTTCATGCAGGCCTGCGGGCTGACCAGCGCCAATGCCGGCAAGCTGCCCTCATACC
>CBDTYJ010000340.1:0-2980 GCA_965364575.1 uncultured Gammaproteobacteria bacterium | reverse complement strand
GACAGATAGAACTCGAATTCCTCCTCGCGGTAGGCCGGGTTCAGCGGAGCGGTCGTGGCCCCGCAAGCGATGGCGACGAACGCTGTCGCCATCTCCGGGCCGTTCGGCAGCACGATCGCGACACGATCATTGCGGCCCACGCCGCGCGCATTGAGCGCCGCCACTGTGGCCAACACGTGTTCGCGCAGCCCTGCATAGGTAAGCGCTTCCCGGGATGGCGCACCGATGGCGACGTCATCGTCCCGACCGGCGGCGAGCAGTTCGTTCACGGTGGAAGGTTCTGCCATTGTCTGTGTACTCCAATGACTGTTACTGGCGTTCGGTTCCCTGTCTAGTCCGCGTCAGCCTGTGCCGGCTTCCTTATGCGGTCCTTGACGATCTTGAACAGCGGTAGCAGGAAGAGGACCAGGGCCACCACCATGATCGGGCCGGCCACAGGTCGTTCGAAGAAGATGCTGAAATTGCCGTGAGACATGAGCAGGGACTGGCGCATGGACGTCTCTGCCAGCGGTCCCAGCACGATGGCCAGCACGGCCGGCGCCATCGGATAGTCCAGCTTGCGCATCAGGTAACCCACCACGCCGAACCCGAACATCAGCCACACGTCGTGCATGTCCTGGGTGGGCGCGTAACCGCCTACCACGCACAGGATGAAGATGATCGGTACCAGAATGGTGAACGGCAGCTTGAGGACCCAGATGAACAGCGGGATGAAGGCGATATTGATGACCACCGCGAAGAAATTGGCGACGTAGAGGCTGGCGATCAGCGCCCAGACGAATTCCTGATTGTCCACGAACAGGCGCGGTCCGGGCTCCAGACCCCAGATCACCATGCCGCCGAGCAGGATGGCCGTAGTCGGCGATCCGGGTATTCCCAGCGTCAGCATGGGCAGCATGGAGCCTGTGCTGGCCGCATTGTTGGCGGCCTCCGGAGCGACGACGCCCTCGACGTTACCCTTGCCGAAAGACTTCGGATCCTTCGACATGGTCTTGGCCACCCCGTAGGCCATCAGCGAGCCAGGCGTGGCGCCCGCCGCCGGCAGGATGCCGACGAAATAACCCAGGAACGAGCCCATGATCATGCTCTTGATCGTGTTCTTCAGGTCGCGGAGACAGCCGAGGATGCGCTTGACCGACACGTTCGCCTGAGAGACTTCGAGCTTGCCGCCGCTGCTCTCGATGGTCCAGAGCATCTCGCCGATCCCGTAGATGCCGATGGCCAGCACCAGGAAGTTGATGCCGTGCATGAAGCCCGGGATGTCACCGAAGATCAGGCGGGGCTCGCCGCTGACGATATCGAGTCCGACAGCGCTCAGCACCAAACCGATGAAGATCGAGAAGAACGTCTTCGGTATATCGTCCCCGCCCAGTCCCACAAAGGTGGCGAATGCCAGCATCATCAGCGCGAACTCTTCCGGCGCGCCGAATGCCAGGGCCACTCCGGCCAGCGGCGGCGCGAACAACGTGAACAGCACGACCGAGATCGTGCCCCCCACGAAGGACGCCGTCGCGGCCGCGACCAGCGCACGGTCGGCCAGGCCCTGCATGGCGAGAGGCCGGCCGTCGAAAGTGGTCGCCACGGCCGTTGAGGCCCCGGGTATACCCAGCATGATGGATGAGATGGCTCCGCCGTACATGGCGCCGTAGTAGATAGCAGCAAGGAAGATGATGGCGGAGGCCGGTGGGACGAGAAAGGTCATCGGCAGCAGGATGGCAACGCCGTTCACCGAGCCCAGCCCCGGCATCGCCCCGATGAACAGCCCCAGGGCGCAGCCGAAGATGATCAGAGCCAGGTTCATCGGCTGCGCCGCGATGAGGAGTCCGTCGATTAGAGAGTTGAGGACCTCCATCAGAACTCACCGCCACTGCGGCCACGGCTGCACCCATTGCCCGGATCCGGCCGGGATTCAGTAGACGAGGTCATAGATCGGATAGAACATGGGTTCGGTGAAGCCTTTCGGCAGCGTGATCTTGAGCGCGACCTCGAAGAACAGGAACGTGACCACCGGTGTGACGATGGCCATCGTCCCTGCCTTGAGCCAGGTGTGCCCGCCCAGGACGCGCATGTAGAACAACAGGTACAGGGGCACCGAGCCGTACACACCGATGACGTGGATCAGCCCGACCATCACGCCCAGCGAACCGGCCCCGAGCAGGAATTGGTTCAGCGCGTGGCGGTCCATGTAGGACTCCTCCGAGTTTGCGAAAGGCCCGGCCCCACGGAACCAGCGCAGGATGATCCAGCCGCAGCATGCCAGCATGCCCGCGCCCAACCAGAAGGGGAATGCCCCGGGGCCCGGACCCCGCTCAGGGATCCAGCCGATCTCCAGCTCGGCGCTCTTCCACATGAGGTAGCCGGAGAAGGCCGCCAGCACGACAGCCATCACGAGTTCGGCCCTGCGCATCTCGCCGCGCCCTCCTCAGCCGTGGGGTCGCAATCTTGCAGACACCATCCGCAATCAGAGGTCGCCGATATCCGTCAGCATCTGCTCGTGCAGCGCCCGGCCCTTGATCCAGTACTCCTTGAGTCCGTCACCAGTGAGGAAATCACCGCGCAGGCTCTTGGTCTTCATGTAGTCCTGCCACTCGGGCGATTCGTAGACCTCCCTGAAGACTTCCTGGTAGAAGGCGGCCGCCTCGGGGCTCATCCCGGGCGCACCCACGACGCTGCGCTGCATGAAGTAGCTGTGGTCGACGCCGAGTTCCTTGAACGTGGGTGTATCGGGGAACAGCGGCAAGCGCTCGGGTGTGAAGGCAGCCAACGGCACGACGGTGCCGGCCTCGTAGAAGCCCAGCGCCTCGGACGGATTGTTGACCGTCGAGTCGACATGTTCGCCGGCCAGCTGCTTGGCCACTGCGCCACCGCCCTTGAAGGGCACGTAGGTGATGTCCAGGCCGTAGGTCTGGTTGAGGAAACGGGTCAGGAGTTCATCCTCCTGGGCCCGGCCGGTGCCCGCCATCTTCCATTCCTTGCCCTT
>CBDTYJ010000339.1:0-2985 GCA_965364575.1 uncultured Gammaproteobacteria bacterium | reverse complement strand
GTAGGCCGTCGCGCTGATGGTGCGCCGCTCGCCCAGATCCCGGATCTCGAATTCCAGGACACCGGCGCCCGGCGCCCACATCTCCATCAACAGCGTCAGCTTGCGCTCCGGCTCCACGGCGATGGCCCGCCAGGAATCCACCACGTCGCCGACCCTGAGGCCCTTCGGGTCCCGGCGCCGGCGGCGGAAACTGGGCCCTCCCACCAGCCAGTCGAGGGCACGCCTGACAAACCACAGAAAGTTGGCGTAGTAGTAGCCGAGGTCGCCACCGAAAGCCGTGACCTGCTGCCACAAGGCGCCGGCGCTGGCCGTAGTTTCGGTCTCATCGCCGGCTTTCTTGGCGTAGAAGGCGTATTCCGGGTGGTAGTTCCGGCAGACGATGGACCCCTCGACCCAGTGCGCCACGACCGCATTGTTGCGCTCCGCCTCCAGCGCCGCCTGCACGGATTGCTTGAAGTCCAGCAACTCGAGCGGGATCAGACGACGGATCTCCGCATCGTCGGCGATGACGTCGTGCTCCAGCCCGTCGATCAAAGCGCGGGCGATGCGGGTGGGCACCGAGGTGACGAATCTGAGCCAGTACGAGGACAACCGCGGGGTCAGCACCGGCAGGCTCAGCAGACGGAAGCGTTTGCCGACCAGCTCGCCGTACTGGCGCATGAGGTCCTCGTAGGTGAGCGTCTCGGGCCCCCCGACGTCGTAGGTGCGCCCGGCCGCCTCGGGCAGCGCGGCGACCCCGATCAGATAATCCAGCAGATTGTCCAGCGCGATGGGCGTAGACCGGGACTGGACCCAGCGCGGCGTGATCATCACCGGCAGATAGTTGACCAGATCCCGGATGACCTCATAGGCGGCGGAACCCGGACCGACGATCATGCCGGCCCGGATCTCCGTCACCGGCACCGTGCCTTCCCGCAGCACGTCGCCGGTGGCGGCGCGGGATTCAAGATGCTGGGATTTTGGCGAGTCGGGGATGAGACCGCCCAGGTAGACGATGCGGCCGACGCCGGCGCGGGCCGCCGCGGCGGCGAAATTGCGTGCCGCCTCGATATCCAGCCGGGCAAAGTTCCGGCCGGCGGCCATGGAATGGACCAGGTAGAACGCCACGTCGATGCCCTGGAGCACGGGATCGAGACTGTCGGGCTCCAGTGCGTCGGCCTCGACCAGTTCCACGTCCTGCCAGCCGCGCGCTTCCAGCACCTCCCGATGGCGCGCCGACGCCCGCACCCGCCAGCCGTCCGCCTGCAGGCGCGGGGTCAGATTGGTGCCGATATAACCGCTGGCACCGAATACCAGCGCCCTGCCTCGTTCTTCCATCCCCGTGTCTCCCCTCGGCCCATCCAGCCTCGATGCTCCGGATCATCGCTGCGATCCGGCACGCTAAAGACTCGCCGCCGTAAACGCCAGGGGCGCCGCCTCCGGACCCGACGTCCTTTCCAGCGCACGATGATATCCGTCCCGGCGGCATGGATGGAGGGACTCGGAAGCGGATTTGGTATATTCCCCCAACGACTCCGGCCCAGCCCCCGTGCCCACCATCCCCTGGCCAGACCATGCTGAGCACCATCAAACAGTTTGTAAAACTCGAATCCACCAGCGGCGTCCTGCTCGTGTTCGCCGCATTCGCGGCGATGGTCGTGGCGAATTCACCCGCCGCGGTCATTTACGACAAGCTGATCACGCTGCCGGTCGAGGTCCGGGTCGGTCCGCTGGAGATCGCCAAGCCCCTGTTGCTGTGGATCAACGACGGCCTGATGGTGTTGTTCTTCTTCCTGGTCGGACTGGAGCTCAAGCGGGAGTTCATGGTCGGCGAGCTGTCACGCAAGGGATCTACGGTCTTCCCTGCGGTCGGCGCGGTCGGCGGCATGCTGATCCCGGGTCTGATCTACGCCTGGATCAATTGGGACGACCCCAGGGCGCTCGAGGGCTGGGCCATCCCGGCCGCCACGGACATCGCCTTCGCCCTGGCCATCCTCACGCTGCTCGGGGACCGGGTGCCGGTCGCCCTCAAGGTTCTGCTGACCTCCATCGCGATCTTCGACGATATCGGCGCCATCATCATCATCGCGCTGTTCTACACCAACAAGCTTTCCCTCACTGCGCTCCTGGTGACGCTGGCCTGTCTGCCGGTCTTGTTTTTCCTCAACCGGCGCGGCGTGGTAGACACGTCCCGCTATGTGCTCATCGGCGCGATCATGTGGGTCGCCATGCTCAAATCCGGGGTCCACGCGACGCTGACCGGCGTGCTGCTGGCGCTGTTCATCCCGATGGAGAACCCCAACAAACCGGACCACTCGCCGCTGATGGAGCTGGAGGACGATCTGCATACGTCCGTGGCTTTCGGGGTGCTGCCGCTGTTCGCCTTCGTCAATTCCGGGATCAATCTCTCGGGCCTCACGCTCGATTACGTGTTCCATCCGGTGCCGCTGGGGATCATCGCCGGCCTGTTCATCGGCAAGCAGCTCGGCATCTGGATCTTCTGCCGTCTGGCGGCGATGCTGGGGATCTTCCGCCTGCCGGAGGCCCTCAACTGGCGGATGATCTACGGCGTGTCCCTGTTGTGCGGCGTCGGCTTCACCATGAGCCTGTTTATCGGCTCGCTGGCCTTCGAGGAGACCGGCGCAAATCGCATGTTCGATGAACGTCTGGGCATCATCATCGGCTCTCTGCTCTCAGGTATCACCGGCTACCTGGTGTTGAGATTCGTGCTGCCCGAAAAAGCGGAAGAGACCGGGAGCCGCGCGGGCGCGAGTAGCGCCGGCCGATAACCGGTCACGACCGCGCCGCTCGCGGACAGCCACGGTCACCGGTCACACGCTCGCTGCCGGACCCGCCCGGCCTGGCTCCGCCGCGGGGCGCGTCCGTCATTCCTCCACCCGGACCCCGCGCCAGAAGGCGATGTAATCCCGAATCCGGCTCGCGGCCTCTTCGGGCGCGCGGTAGGTCCACGCCGCGTCGCGGTTGGTCTCGCCGTCCACGACGACG
>CBDTYJ010000338.1:0-3003 GCA_965364575.1 uncultured Gammaproteobacteria bacterium | reverse complement strand
TCGGCGCTACCACCGAAAATCCCTCGTTCGAACTCAACAAGGCGCTCTTGTCCCGGGCACGGGTCTACGTCCTAAAACGGCTCACCGAAGCGGAGCTTGGCGGGATTCTTCGAGCGGCGCTCGAGGACGCGGCCCGCAGTGTCGGCAGTCGTGGATTCGAACTCGGTGACGATCAGATCGGCGTCCTGGCCGCCGCCGCGGATGGCGACGCTCGCCGCGGTCTCGGCTTCCTCGAGCTGGCCGCCGAGCTGGCGGAGGAGCGCGGTGAGACCCTTCGAGTCAGCGACGAGACCCTGGCAGACGTCATCGCCGGCGGCAGCCGGCGCTTCGACAAGCGGGGAGAGGATTTCTACGACCAGATCTCCGCCTTGCACAAGAGCGTACGCGGTTCCAACCCGGACGCGGCGCTCTACTGGCTGTGCCGGATGTTCGAGGGCGGGTGCGACCGGATCTACATTGCCCGACGGGTGGTCCGGATGGCGAGCGAGGACATCGGCAATGCGGATCCCCGCGCGGTGGAGATGACCCTGGCGGCCTGGGATGCATTCGATCGTCTGGGGACCCCCGAGGGCGAACTCGCCCTGGCCCAGGCGGTGGTCTACCTGGCTTGCGCGCCGAAGAGCAACGCCGTCTACACTGCCTTCAGATCCGCATCCGCGGACGCCCGCGACGGCGGCTCTCTCGAGGTGCCGATGGCCTTGCGCAATGCCCCCACGGGCCTGATGAAAGGACTGGGATACGGCGACGGCTACCGTTATGCCCACGATGAGGACGAAGCCTTCGCCGCGGGCATGGACTACTTCCCCGAGGACATGTCGCCGGCCACGTATTATCATCCGCAACCCCGGGGCCTGGAGATCCGCATCGCCGAGAAGCTCGATCGGCTCAGGAAGAAGGACCGGGAGGCGCGCAAGCAGAATCGGGACTGACCCTGTCAGGCTTGCGTCCGGTACGCGACCGACGCTCCAATCGAAACGCTCCATCGACGGAAACCGCACATGCTGGACCCGAAACTGCTGAGGACCGATCTGGAGGCCGTGGCTGCCAACCTCGCCCGTAGAGGCTTTGTCCTGGACGTGGACAAGTTCCGCGAACTCGAGGCCCGGCGGAAGACCCTGCAGATCCAGACCGACGAGCTGCGCAACCGGCGCAACCGGGAATCGAAAAATATCGGCAAGGCCAAGGCGGCCGGCGACGATATCCAGCCGCTGCTGGACCAGGTCGCAGACCTCGGCGATCAGCTCAAGGAAGCGGAAGAGGCGCTGCAGGAAGCCCGGGAAGGCGTCAACCAGATCCTGCTGGAGTCACCGAACCTGATCGCCGACTCGGTCCCGGACGGGGCCGACGAGTCCGACAACCGAGAGCTGCGCCGCTGGGGCGAGCCACCCGAATTCGATTTCGAACCGCGCGACCACGTGGACCTCGGCCTGCTGGATTTCGAGGCCGCCGCCCGCGTCTCCGGGGCGCGCTTCGTGGTGATGCGCGGCCCCGTGGCGCGGCTGCACCGGGCGCTGATCCAGTTCATGCTCGACCTCCACGTCGAGGAACACGGCTACACCGAGGTCTATGTGCCGTACCTGGTTCGCAGCGGCGCGCTGACCGGCACCGGCCAGCTGCCCAAGTTCCGGGAGGATCTGTTCGAGATCGCCGGCGACGCTGACTTTTTCCTGATTCCTACGGCCGAAGTTCCGGTCACCAACCTGGTCCGGGAGACCATCCTGGAGGCCGACGCGCTGCCTCTCAGGATGGTCGGACACACACCCTGTTTCCGCTCCGAGGCCGGATCCCATGGCCGCGACACGCGGGGCATGATCCGCCAGCACCAGTTCGAGAAAGTCGAGCTGGTGCATATTACCCGGGCCGAAGAGTCGGCCGAGGCGCTGGAGGTCCTGACCGGGCATGCCGAGACGGTGCTTCAGCGGCTCGGGCTGGCCTACCGGGTGGTCGAATTGTGCAGCGGCGATATCGGCGCGGCTGCCACCAGGACCTACGATCTTGAAGTGTGGATGCCGGGACAGAACACCTACCGGGAAATCTCGTCCTGCAGCAATTGCATCGATTACCAGGCCCGGCGCATGCAGGCCCGGGTGCGCAATCCCGAGACGGGCAAGCCCGAGCTCGTCCATACCCTGAACGGTTCCGGTGTGGCGGCCGGGCGTTGTCTGGTCGCGGTCCTGGAGAACTACCAGCAGCCCGATGGCAGTGTCCTCATCCCCGAGGTCTTGCGCCCCTACATGGGCCGTGACCGTATCGATCCGGCCTGACCCTGGCAGTTGTCAGGCGACTTCCGGGTCGCCCGCGGGCAGTTCTCTACGGCGCAGAAGCGCCGCATACGCGCGGCAGGCATCGGTAACCGTGAAGATCCCGCACAGATCATCGTGGCGAGTGATCAGGGCCGAGCCGATGCGGCGTTGGGCCATGGTTTCGAGGACCTGGAACAGGGGCGTCTCCAGATCCACCGTGTAGACCGAGAAAACGCAGATGTCCCGGACCCGCATGGCTTCACGCGGCGGCAGGCCCAGTTTCGGATCGAGGGCGAATTTGACGTCCCGGTCGGTGACGACGCTGACCAGCTCACCGGCGTGCTTGACCGGAAGATGGCGCACATGGAGCTCCTGCATCAGATCGCGAGCCGCCAGCAGCGGCTCCTCCGCGTCGATCCAGTGGGGGAAGGGGGTCATGACTGCCTTGATTCGGGTGATCCTGGTCATGATCGGGGTCTCTCTCAGTCCATGAACAGCATGGCCGACACCCGCACCTCGCGGCCCTGGATGATTCGTCCGTTGAAGCGCTGGGCGAAAGCATCCGCCTCGAATTTCGGGATGTCCGCGTGGACGACAGCCTGTTTGTCGCTCGTCGTCTCGTTCGGATCCGCCATGATCTCCAGTTTGGTGACGGGTAGACGCTGGCCGAGGGCTTCCCGCAGAGCTTCCTCGGTGATGTCATCCGGCAGATTGCGGATCAGGATGGTCGATGTCATGGATGCTCCCCCTGCGACGCCTA
>CBDTYJ010000337.1:0-3008 GCA_965364575.1 uncultured Gammaproteobacteria bacterium | reverse complement strand
TGGATCCTTCCCAGGTGATCGGCATCATCCGCGAGGCGATACGTACCTTGCCGGCTGCCGCCCGAGAGATCCACGTCCACCTCCATCCCGAGGATGCCGAGGTGGTCCGGGAGTGCCTCGGAGCCGAGATCGCCGAACGCGCCTGGCGCCTGGAGGAGGATCCCGTGATGGAGCGTGGCGGATGTCGGGTGGTGGGCGGCAATTCGGAAGTGGACGCGCGGCTGGAACTGCGGCTCGGGCGGCTGATCAATGACATGCTCGGCAGCGAGCGGGCCACCGATGAGTGAGGACACCCCGAATTCCGTGGCTGGAGATTCCGGAGCGGGAGATTTCGGGGCGGGCCGGCGATGGGCCGACCGCATCGCTGCCCTGAGCCATCAGGTCAGCGGCAGCGGTCTGGTCGCCCAGGGTCGCCTCGACCGCATGGTGGGCATGACGCTGGAGGCGGTCGGCTGCGAGGCGGCGGTCGGTGCCCGGTGTCTGATCGACGCAAACGAAGGCAACCAGGTCGAGGCAGAGGTCGTGGGCTTTTCCGGCGAGCGCCTGTTCCTGATGCCCACCGCCGATGTCACCGGGCTGACGCCCGGGGCACCGGTCGTACCCACGCGCCAGGTGTCTGAAGCGCGGGTAGGGGAGGCGCTGCTGGGCCGCGTCATCGACGGCGCGGGCCGGCCCCTGGACGGCATGCCGGCGCCAAACTGTGATCGTCGCGTACGCCTCGCCGGGCGACCGATCAATCCCCTCAGCCGGCAGGCGATCCGTGCCCCGCTGGATGTGGGCGTTCGTTCAATCAACGCGCTGCTGACCGCCGGCAACGGCCAGCGTCTGGGCTTGTTCGCCGGCAGCGGCGTTGGCAAGAGCAGTCTGCTGGGGATGATGACCCGCTATACAGAGGCCGACGTGATCGTGGTCGGCCTGATCGGCGAGCGCGGCCGCGAGGTGCAGGAATTCGTCCACGACACGCTGGGCCCGGAGAGTCTGCGGCGATCGGTGATCGTCGCGAGCCCGGCGGATTGCTCACCACTGATGCGGCTGCACGGTGCCTGGCTGGCGACGGCGGTGGCCGAGTATTTCCGGGACCGGGGTTCGAAAGTGCTGCTTCTGATGGACTCGTTGACACGTTTCGCCCAGGCTCAAAGGGAGATCGCGCTGGCGATCGGCGAGCCGCCGGCGACGAAAGGATATCCGCCATCGGTATTTGCGCGCCTGCCGCAACTGGTCGAGCGTGCCGGCAACGGCGGTGACGGCACCGGTTCCATCACGGCGTTTTATACGGTGCTGGCTGAAGGCGACGATCAGAACGACCCGGTGGCGGACGCCGCCCGGGCGATCCTGGACGGCCATCTGGTCCTGTCCCGTGAGCTGGCCGAAGGCGGTGTCTATCCGGCGATCGATATCGAGGCCTCGGTGAGCCGGGCGATGAATCAGGTGGTGGCGCCGGCCCATGCCGAGGCGGCTCGTCAGCTGCGACAGATCTACGCGACTTACCGGCAACACCGGGATCTGATCACCGTGGGCGCTTACAAGCGAGGCAGCGACCCCGAGCTGGACCGGGCGGTCGCGCTGTGGCCGCGGGTCAAGGCCTTCCTGTCCCAGGGTATGCACGAACCCGTGTCCCTGGCAGAGAGCATCCGGGCCATGCAGGCGCTGGTGGCGCTGCCGGTCATGGAGGGAGACCAGGAGGCAGGCGATGGTCCGGCGGGTTAAGCGGGTCGAGGCCGTGATCGATGTGGTCGGCCGCTCCGAGCGGGAGCTGGCCCGTGAGCTGGCTCAGGCCCGCCAGCAGCTGGAGGCGGAGCAGACCAAATATCAGCGGCTGCGTGGCTATATCGAGGACTACCGGCGCCGCCATATCGGGCGGACCGGATCCATCAAGCCCGCCCTGCTGCGCGAAAATCTCGGTTTCCAGAAGCGCCTCGGCGAGGCGGTCAGTCAGCAGCGTCAGCAAGTGGAGATGGCTCAGGCGAGAATCGACGCGCTGGTGGCGAGTTGGCGCGAGAGCCGCACCCGGGTCAGCGCTCTCGAGCGGGCCGCCGATCGCATGCGCGATGACCTGTCACGCAAGGAAGCCAGGCGCGAGCAGGCGGCTACCGATGAGGCCGGCAACCGGAATCCCGGGCGGCGCCTGAGATAGCCGCGCCGCCGGCTGGCACGGGGTTTGCATCCTCTTTATTGAAACCCGGGACCCGTGCGCGCAGGTCCCGACAAAAAGAGGACGAACCTATCCATGGAAGGATCCCTGCCCGGCATCGGGCTTATGCTTGAGACCCCGGCGGCGCTGGCGAATTCTGCCACTCCGCCGGCCGCGTCCAACCGGTTCGCGGCCCTGATCGGCGAGGGCGCCGCAGAACCGGCGGCCGCGCCGGCCGGAATGGGATTGCCGCCTGCCGGTCCGGTCTTGCCGCTCTCCGCCCCCCTATTCAAGGCTGTCGCCGGTGCCGAGGAGCCGGATTTGCCCGCCGCTGTGAGCACGGCGCCGGGGGATCCGCTGATCCCGGTCCTGCCGGGGACCATGATCGACGCCGCTCCATTGCTCGAGTCGGGCATCGCCCGAATACCCGATCCGGGCGGCCAGCGGATCGGCCTGACGGAACCGATAAGCGTCGATGATGTGACCGCAGTCCAGACAACGGCTGCGGCGCCGGCCGAAGTGGTCGAGATGGTCCGACAGGTCGAGCGGGATTCTTCCGGTCAGCCCGACGCCGGGGTGAGGGCCGTCACGACGGCCTTGTCCCAGGGTCTGAAGCCGGATGCGGCACCCAATTTGCCCGCGACCCACCTGGACACGGGCCGTCTGCCCGAGCGCCCGGCGCAAATCCTCGCCCAGACAGTGAATGGGGATCCGGTTGTGCCGGCACCGGCGCTCGTCCCTACGTCCCGGGCAGGCCTGAACCCCGAACCGGCGGTCCAGGCGGGAATCGTTACCGCATTGAACCGGCAGCCGTTCCAGGACCCGGCCAGCGCGGATGGTTCGGACCTGCCGGATCTGCCATTCGAATCCATCCGGG
>CBDTYJ010000336.1:0-3017 GCA_965364575.1 uncultured Gammaproteobacteria bacterium | reverse complement strand
CGCCATGTGTTCCACGACGAGTTGCGGACTGCGCACTCCGCGGAATTCGTTTACGTCGAGACGGTAGACCAGCCGCAGCCGCGGCGGCAGCGGGTCCGGCGCGAGCCCGGCCTGGTTGAACGCCAGCGCGTCGAGGGTGTTGTGGCCGGCGGGCAGCCGCGCCTGCAGCTTGAGGTGCCGATCCTTCAGCACCCGCGATGACGAGATCTCGAACACGTCTTCGAACAGCGGCTCCGGGAAACCCTGACCCCACGGGCCCGATGCCCTCAGCAGCTCCGCCGTCTCCAGGGTCAATTCCGGGTCTTCGAGACTGCCGTCGGTAAGGATCTCCTGCTCCAGGTCGGCGGTCGACAGGTGTTTCGATGCCACCTCCAGCAATGCATCACGGAACCGGGCCAGGGCGCTGCGTGGCAGGGTCAATCCTGCCGCCATCGCGTGCCCGCCGAAACGCTCGATCAGACCCGGATGGGCGCTGTCCACCTCCGCCAGAACGTCACGGATGTGGAGTCCGGGGATCGATCGGGCCGATCCCTTGAGCCGGCCATCCGAGTCCCGGGCGAAGGCCACCACCGGGCGGTGATAGCGCTCCTTGATTCGCCCGGCCACCAGTCCCACCACTCCCTGGTGCCAGCCCTCGTCGAAAAGGCTCAGGGCGACCGGTATCGACCCCTCGATCACGATACCCGCCACCGCTTCCAGCGCCTGGGCCTGCATCTCGCTTTCGATCAGACGCCGCTCCTGGTTGAGCTGATCCAGGGTCAGCGCAAGCTGCCGGGCCTCCGCCGCCGAATCAGACAGCAGACAGCGGATGCCAAGCCCCATGTCATCCAGCCGGCCTGCCGCGTTGAGGCGCGGCCCGGCAGCGAAACCGAGATCAGAGGCCACCGCGGTCGACGGGTCGCGGCCGGCCACCTCCAGCAGGGCGCGGATGCCCGGGTTGGCCCTGGTGCTGCGGATCCGACGCAAGCCATGTTCCACCAGGATACGGTTGTTGCGATCCAGCGGGACCACATCCGCGACCGTGCCCAGGGCCACCAGATCCAGCAGCGACGCGGCCAGGCGGCGCGCACTTGCCGCATCGACCAGTCGCCCGGCCAGGGCCGTCATGAGATAGAAAGCGACGCCCACACCGGCCAGGTGCTTGCTGGCGAAGGGCTCATCCGGGAGATTGGGATTGACGATCGCCCGGGCCGCCGGCAGCACCGCCGGCGGCAGGTGGTGGTCGGTCACCAGTACATCTATACCGCGTTCCCGGGCAGCGGCGATCCCGCGGACGCTGGAGATGCCGTTGTCGACAGTGATCAACAGGCCTGGACGACCGGCGGCCGCTATCTCGACCAGAGGCGGGCTCAGGCCGTACCCGAATTCGAAGCGGTTGGGCACGAGGAAATCGACGTCGGCAAATCCCAGCGCGCGCAACGCCCGCACCACCAGCGCCGAACTGGTGGCGCCGTCGGCGTCGAAATCCCCGACCACGATCACCCGGCTGCGAGCGGCATGATGTTCGAGCAACACGTCCACGGCCGCCGCGCTGCCGGCCAACGAACCGACCGGCAGCAAACCGGCCAGCTCCAGCCTTGCTTCATCGGCGGAGGTCAGGCCCCGGGCCGCGTAGAGGCGTGCCAGCAGCGGCGGCAATCCTGTCAGCGACGCCGGATCACACAGGAGGGGCCGGCGCCCGATCCTCGGCGCGCTCATCCGCCGCTCCATCTGTGACCATCACCGGTGTCGCGGGCCCGGTGCCCGATGCCCCGGCGCCAGAACTTGAGCAGATCCATCCTCGATGTGGTGACGCATTGTCCGTCCGCGGACACGATGCAGCCACGCCCGATCCGGCCGCGCCAGAGATCCCGGAGCAGCGGCAACAGCCAGTCTTGCTCGATCCTCTGAAAAAAATCCTCGTCACTCTCCCCGGGTCCTGCCGCGAGGATCGCCAGCTGGTCGCTCACCTCCCCTGCCGGGGAGCCCTGCGCGACCGGCCCTCCGGCCAGTTTCTGCAGACCCAGGGCGTAGGCATCGGCCGCCAGCAGCTCCGATCGGATTTGCGGTTCCGATTGGTCTTCGCCGGTCGACCATCCCCAGGGCCAGATGCTGTTGACGGTCATCAGACCCGCTTCGGCACGTCGGAGATTGACCGGATGATCGTGCAACATCATCTGTATTTCGGTCATCCATCCGTTGAGTGGTCCGCGGCCGGGCCCGGTGGGCATAAACTCGAGGATGTGCTGCCCCGCCACCTCCTCCGGCGCCCACCAGCGGCCCCAGGGGACCTTGTCCAGGGCCTGCTCCGGGATCAGATACCAGCTGCCGGAGCTTCCTCGGTGCAGGGACGCCCCGCTTCCGGACAGACCGTGTCCCAGATCCCCGGCCAGTGCCGCCGCCTCGCCGTCGGACAGATCGGGAAAACGGGCGGTGGCCATCACCAGGTGATCCGAGCGGGCGCCGAGATGGACCGGATCGGCCCGCAACACGACGGCCGGCGCGGCGGCGAACTCCTGCAGATATCCGGTCGGCCCCGGCGGCCACTTGCGCACCGCTTCGGCATCGCCCGTCATGCAAAACGCGCTGACAGCCTCCAGACCGCGCACCGGCAAGCGGGACAGCCCTCCGCGACCGCTAAACCGCGCCAGGACCGAAGCGGGCTG
This sequence comes from uncultured Gammaproteobacteria bacterium, assembly GCA_965364575.1. Classification (GTDB taxonomy): domain Bacteria; phylum Pseudomonadota; class Gammaproteobacteria; order Steroidobacterales; family XN24; genus CAMYOC01. Next base: position 372 of record CBDTYJ010000336.1, on the reverse strand, counting down.
GGCCCGTGTCCACGCCCGCAGGGCCGCCGCGCCCCCATTGGGATCGACGATCAATCGGCGTACGTCGTAACGGTGGGACAAGATGGAAACGGGGCTTGTAGCGCGTGGCGAAATCGTTATGGTAGGCCAAATGCGATTGAGTCTCGACCAGACCGACCGAAGCGAGCTGATCAGCGGATGGGAGCCCGGCGAGATCCGCGTCGGGGAACGCCATTTCCGGCAGAGCATCGTCCTGAAGCCGGGCACCGCCCCGCGGCCCTGGGCAGCGCCGGAACCCGCCGCATTGACCCTGGACGATCTGGCCCCCGCGCTCGATCTGCAGCCGGAGATCCTGATCCTCGGCACCGGCAACCAGCTCGTATTTCCAAGCGG
>CBDTYJ010000335.1:0-3049 GCA_965364575.1 uncultured Gammaproteobacteria bacterium | reverse complement strand
ACACACTGGCCGCCGCGCCCTGGTCCGCCTTTTATTGGGAGACGCCGGCGATGAACGGCTCGAGCACGGCTGACCCTTTCGAATTCGTGCTGATCGAAAGCCCACTGCTGGCCGGTGTGGCGCCTGAACCGGAGGTCTTTGCGGAACACTTCGGCGATGCAGCCGATCGCGATGAGGTCAGCGTGTTTCCCAATCTGGGCGGCGACGCCGTGCTGGTCGCCCCATGCCCGGCCGGGCCGCTACCGGCTTACGCTCATCTGGCCGCATTCTGCCGGGGCGCGCCCGCGCGCCAACAGCACGAGTTGTGGCGGCGCGTGGCGGAGGCCATGGCTCAGCGGCTGCGGCAGACGGAACCGGTTTGGTTGAGTACCGCCGGCCAGGGAGTCTTCTGGCTGCATATCCGCCTCGATGACCGGCCGAAATATTACAGCTACGGACCTTACAGGCAGCCGCCCGCGGCCTGAGCGGCTGCCAACTTCAAAGGCCTCCCCGCGTATAATTCTCCGCTGCTGCAAAACGGGAAATTCAGCCATGGCATCGACCCCCACGCCTCGACCCTTCCGCCTCCATCCTCAACTGCTGGCCGATTGCCACCGGCTGGGTCAGCTCCGCTTCTGCCATCTGCTTCTGAACCGCAATGCCGCCTTGCCCTGGTTCATCCTGGTGCCGGAGACCGAACTCAGCGACCTGCTGGATCTGCCGCCGGTGCTCCGCAGCAAGGCCATGGACGATACCGCTGTTATTTCCGGATTTATCAAGGAGACGCTGGGTTATCCCAAGGTCAACTTCGCCGCCATCGGCAACGTCGTGCCCCAGCTCCATCTGCACGTGATCGGCAGGCGCGAGGGAGATCCCTGCTGGCCATCGCCGGTCTGGGGTCATCTCGAGGAAAACCTCAGCTATTCAAAGGCGCAGCTCGAAGACATCAGACGTGGCATCGAGGCCCTGGGATGAAGCCGGATCGTAAATGTCTCTAGGGGCCGTCGGGTGATCCTGGACCGATACTGATGCGCATGCCGACCAGCCGCGCGACCAGCACGGTGAGATACAGGGGGCCGATCAGCGCTTCGAGGGTGGCCAGACCGCGCGCTATCGGAGCCAGGGGTGTGATGTCGCCGTAACCCAGAGTGGTGAGGGTTACCAGACTGAAATAATAGAAATCCGGATCCTCCAGGACGGGTCGATCGACGAAGCTGAACGACCCCGGCGAGATCAAATTCACGAGTTCGAACAGATAGGCAAAAACGATCCCGAGCAGCAGATAGACAGCCACCGAACCGGCGATCAGCTCGCCGGTCACCCGGGTGTGAACCGACATTATCCTTGTCAACAAGACCAGCGCCACGGACGTAAAGAAGAGAGCGCCGACGCCGCTGTAGACCATTTGCCATTGGGGCACAGCCGAGTAGGTGCCCCCGAAGTAGCTGATAACGTAAGCCAGCGCCAGCAGACCAAATGCGGCCTGTGTTCTTGGAGAGCCTCCGGCGGCATACATGGCGCAACCGGCCGTGGTGATCGCCAGCACGCCCAGCACCACCGCCTCCCAGTCGCTTTCGGCGAACAGCGGCCCGACAAACATGAGCGCGAACAAAGTAATCAGCAGGCCGCTGTAACCGAATCTTTTCGCCAGTGAGCCTGCAGCCAACATCGATGCGCTCCGGATCGTCTTTCGACGCGTGCCTGAAGATTACCAGCCGGCCGGCTGCCAATCACCTCCCGCCCAGGTGGGCGGAACGATCCGGGGCGACGCGCAGATACGCGGTCGCACCACATCTTCAGCGTTCGAGGATTCGCTGTAAGCCCCGGTGCTCCCGCATATGCAGCGACAGATCCACCACCACTTTAAGCAGCACGAAAATCACCATCCCGGCCGCCGGCTGGCCGGTCTCTCTCAGCAGTATTCCTCCGACCAGCAACGAGACATGCAGGATCATGATCCGCGGATAGGGCATGGTCATGGCCTTGCGGGCGTCCAGGACCAGATATTCCCGACGGAGGAAATAATTGTCGACGAAGGAGTAGAGATGGGAGACGAACAGCGCCACCAGGGCGATAGCGATACCGTTCTCGGCCGCCAGGTCCAGCCAGAACCCGGGCCGCACCAGCTGTTCCATCTCGTAATCGCCGCCCCCAAACAGATCCAGCAGCAGGAAACCGTGCCCGAGGGTAAACAGCCCGTAGTGGAAAAGGAAAAAGAACGGCAGAAAAAATCGGGTTTCGAAGCTCCGATCCTTCCTCGCCGTCGCGATCCGGATAAACGAGAAGATGCCGATGAACACGTTCTCGAACCAGAACTGGAGCATCAGCGCGAGCACGTCCCAGTCCAGGAACAGGACCCCGAACAGGGGCACGAAGTTGGCAGCGATCAGGGCCAGGCCTGACGAGCCGAGTCGCTGCTTCCATCCGGGTCCGGACATAGTGGATGCGCTCGATGCCGGCGGCGTCGAACTCCTGGCCTGTTCAGGGCGTGATCATAGCCCAGGGCGCTCAGCGCCAGAAAGAAAAACCCGGGTCCGCACAGCCGCCGGCCTCCGGTAGGGTGGTCTGGGGTGAATTTCGGGCCGGGATACGAACCAATCAAGAAATCGGACATTCACGACCCGGTACACGACGTCTGTTTATCTGCCTGACAGCCGCCCACAAGCTGGCGCCAGTCTCGCCGTGCTTGCAGAAAGCTTACCGGACTAGGGCCCTATCCCGATCCGCACCGGCCGGCGGCGAGCGCCGTGATCACCGGGCTTGCTGTCGAACCGACCCGGTATCACCGCCTGACAACTCCGGCAGCGGCCGTCGGCGTCCAGGCCCCATTCGCCGATGTGGTAGCCGACTCTTTCTATGGCCAGGGCTCCACAGACATGGCACCAGGTGCTGGATCCTTCGGGATCATAGACGTTGCCCGTGTAGGCATAGCGCACGCCGTTGTCCATGGCGATGCGGCGGGCACGGCTGAGGGTGGCCGGCGGCGTCGCCGGCACGTCCATCATCTTCCAGTCGGGATGGAAAGCGGTGAAGTGCATGGGCACATCAGGCCCCAGATGGGCGACCACCC
>CBDTYJ010000334.1:0-3055 GCA_965364575.1 uncultured Gammaproteobacteria bacterium | reverse complement strand
TCCTTGAGGCGATAGGACTCGCCCTCGATCTGAATGATCTCGGCGTTGTGCACCAGGCGGTCGACCAGCGAGACGACACAGGCGGCGTTGGGAAAGACCTCGCCCCACTCGGCAAATGGTCTGTTGGTGGTGATCAGGGTGGATTTCTCTTGATAGCGGCGCGAGACGATCTCGAAGAGCAGATCGGCGTGTCGGTTGGAGTAAGAGAGATAGCCGATTTCGTCCAGGAGTAAGAGTCGCGGGCGGGCATAGAGCGAGAGACGATGGCGAAGGGCATTGTCGCCATCGGCGCCGGCAAGCTCGTTGAGCATGTGTCCGGCGCTGGTGCAGAGCACGGTGTGGCCGCCAAGCACGGCCTGATGGGCGATGTTGCGGGCGATGGTGGACTTACCCACGCCGTTGGGGCCGACGAGAATGGCGTTGGCCGCCTCCTCGAGGAAGCCGAGCGTCATCAGCTCCTCGATCGCCTCGCGGTCACAGCGTTTAGGCCAGTCCCAGTCGAAGTCGGCCAGGGGCCGGAAGCGGCCGAGGTGGGCGTTGCCGAGGCGGCGCTCCAGCGAGCGGCGTGCCCGTTCTTGCTCCTCCCACTGGATCAGGGGCTCGATCCAACCGCTCTCGGTGATCTCCTCCCAATGCGCCAGCAGCCCGTAGAGCTTGAGCGCCTTGGCCCTTGTCCGCAGGGGGTCATCCGTCGTCGTCGTGGTCGTCATCGTCATCCTCCGGATGGGATTGCAGTTGGTCGTAGTCATCGAGCTTGTGGGGACGCACCACGAGGTCGCGGACGCGTTGATCGTCAGGCAATGCGACGGCCACCGGCGGGGCCTGGTCGCGTTGCTCGCGGCGCCGCTCCAGCGCGAGTCGGACTGCGTTGGGGTGTGGCACTTCGCGGGCGAGGGCCTCGCCGATGGCCGCTTCAAGCTCGGCGGCGCCATAGTGATCGAGCAAGCGCAGCAGCGCGGCGGTGATCGAGCCCAGGTTGTCGCCGCGCTCGCCCGCCTGGGTGAGCAGCGCTCGGCTGTTGGGAGCGGCATGGGCGAGGCGGTCTTGACCCCGATGATGGCGGGCCTGGCGTTTGAGCGCCGTCAGCCCGGCGATGTGGGCCTCATCCTCGACCTGTTTGTCTTTGTCGTAGCTGCGGGCATGCCGGGCGATGACCTCGGCGCCGTCCAGGATCCGGACCTCGCTCGGGCTGGCTACGACCGTCAGCGTACGACGCACATGGGTATGTGGGATGGTGTAGTCGTTGCGGTCGAAGCGCACATAGGGGGTCTTGCCGACACTGACTGCCTCGCGCTCGTCGGTGGGAAAGGGAGTATCCGGCAGGGTCAGCAGTTTCGGCTTCTCCTGCGCGAAGGCCTCGCGCACCGAGAGCGAGCGGTCCTCGGGACAGGGCCGATCAGCGGCCTGGCCCTGGCACCAGGCCTCGGCCTGGGCGTTGAGATCGTCGAGATCGCGCCATTGGCGGGCGGCAAAGAAGCCCTCGCGAATAAACCGTATGGCTCTTTCCACGCGGCCTTTCTCATTGCCCCGCGCCACCGCCACCGGCCGTGGCTCGAAGCGGTAGTGGGCGGCAAACTCCAGCAGTGTGGGATGAAAGCGGATGGCCTCGCCCTGGCGCTCGAGCACGGCACTTTTCAGGTTGTCATACAACAACACCCTGGGCAGTCCGCCCCAGGCCCGGAACGCCGCCTCGTGGCCGCGCAGGAAATTGCTCATGCGCGCATCGAGGAAGAAGCGCAGGAAGATCTGGCGCGAGAAGCTTAGCACCATGACGAAGGCCATCAGGGTCCGTTCGGCCTTCCCGATGGTGAGCTTGCCGAAGTGTCCCCAGTCCACTTGGGCCTGCTCGCCCGGCAAGGTTTTCAGCCGCAGATAGGCCTCGGGCTGCGCCCGGGGCCGGTAGTGGGCAATCAGATGCCGGAAGTGATCCTCCCCGCCGCTGTAGCCGCGCTCACGCACCATGGCATAGAGCCGACTGGCGGTCAGACGCGGGTACTGCTCCAGGGTCTTGAGCACAAAGGGCAGGTAGGGGTCGATCAGGGAAGCCCGGTGGGGCCGTTCGGCCTTGGGCAGCCCGGCCTGGGAGAGCACCCGGTCGACCGTGGCGTGGTGCACGCCCAGTTGCCGGGCAATGGTGCCCACTAGCCACTTCTCCACATGGAAATAGCGCAGGATCTTCGCTTCGAACTCCGGGGGTATCGCCAATGCCGTGTCCTCCTCGTGTCGAGGCCACCCCCGCCAAGGGCTCAAGGACCTTGGCGCTGTGCCCAAACCGGGGGTGGCAGGTCAACCGCTTCACGAGCCGGGCGCCGGGGCTTGAACCCCTGACGAACAAACTCCGAGCAAAGCCGTCCGCATAGGTGACAACGGATGCCCTCGCCAGCCACTGCAGCGGGTACTTCGCTGCGCTCAGCCGACGTCCTCGACTCGATGGGAAGTGTTTCATCGGGGGTGCCAGGGAGTGAACCCTGATGCGTCACTTTCTGCCTTCGCCGTCGGCGATAACGGCGCTGGCGCTCAGCATGGGCAAAGCGGCCTCGGCGGCTTTTCTGAAACCGCTCACCGGCCGCTCGGACCGATTGACGGCGGGCGGCTTGTGAGCACAGCTTACCGCAGTAGAAGTTGCCCCGGTCGCAGTGGCTGCAGATCACCACCTGGCACCGACAACGGGCACAGTTGAACAAACGCGCACTGCTCTGCATCGGCCGCTCCTGCCGATGAGAGCTGGATTTACACCCAATCGGGAGAGATACTTCCCCGTGGGCCGTGCCTCGCACGGTGGGGGCGCGGCATCGGGTGGACTGTGGCGGTCAGAGCCGGTGCCGCGCCTGTCTCAACGGCCCTGATGATCTAACCGATTCTGCTCAGCCTGTCACCCACTCGATCCCTTCCCGCGGAAACACCCTCTGGCCTTTGCCCTAGAGACCGGTATTCACCACCCTCGCTGGCGATTCCCCGCGCTACTCACCAACAAAGCGCAGGGTTCGACCACCATCCACAGCTTGTCTAACGCAAGATGCGTTCGTGCCGCGTGATAATAGGAAAAATAGGCTTC
>CBDTYJ010000333.1:0-3063 GCA_965364575.1 uncultured Gammaproteobacteria bacterium | reverse complement strand
CACGGCGTGCCACGACAGGGGCCGACCGCCAATCGGGACAAGTTGACTCACATCAGGCCCAGAAATCTGACATTTTGTCGCGGAACCTCCGATTCTACCGGGAAGGGAAGCCAAAATTAAACCATCAGAATCCCCTGGACGGGCACATGGCATCCGAATTGCACCCCGTTGCCACCCGTCCTCCTGCAGGCGGGCGGCCGCTGGCCTGGCCGACAGACCCCAGGCTGCGACGCGCATGCGGCGGGCAGAGGCGCGAGCCGTGTCGTCTTCGGGAGAGGGATGCCAGGAATATGAACGATTTTTCCAGTGCTCTGTGGACGGCCGTGGACCTGGTGACCACGTTCGATCCGGATCTGGTCGAGATCGTGGTCCTGTCGCTGAAGATCAGCCTGATGGCGGTGCTGGTCGCCGCCCTCATCGGCCTGCCCCTGGGCGCCGCCCTGGCTCTGGCCAGATTCCCCGGGCGCCGCTTTCTGGTCATCGTCCTCAATGCCCTGATGGGGCTGCCGCCGGTGGTGGTCGGCCTGACCATATATCTGTTGCTGTCCCGGGCCGGGCCGCTGGGCTCCATGGGTCTGCTGTTCACGCCCACTGCCATGGTCATCGCCCAGACGGTACTGGTTGCCCCTATTATCGCTGCGCTGGCCAGACAGACGGTCGCGGACCTGCATGAGGAATACGACGAGCACCTGCGCGCGATCGGCAGCAGTCCGATCCAGCGCATGGCCACGCTGCTCTGGGATGGCCGCTTCCGCTTGCTGACCGCGATCCTGGCCGGCTTCGGCCGCGCCATCGCCGAGGTGGGCGCGGTGCTGATCGTCGGCGGCAACATCCTCCACTCGACCCGGGTGATGACGACCACGATCGCGCTGGAGACCAGCAAGGGCAATCTCGCCCTGGCTCTGGGGCTCGGGCTGATCCTGGTCAGCCTGGCGATCAGCATCAACGCCGCCGCGATGCTGCTGGGGGAGGCGGCCAATCGACGCTATGGCTGATCCGCCGGGCGCCGCGGGAGACATCGTGAGCCCGAACGGCCTGCTGCCTCTGGTGGTGGACAAGGTGTCATACCGGGTCGGCGACAGCACGCTCATCGATGGCGTGTCTTTCGTGCTTCGGGACAACCGGCGGACCGTGATCCTCGGTCCGAACGGCGCCGGAAAGAGCGTATTGCTGCGTCTGTGCCACGGTCTGCTGGCACCCACGTCCGGGCGCATCACCTGGGCCGGAGCCGCGCCGGCCGGCACCACCGGAAAGCGCGGCCTGGTGTTCCAGCGCCCGGTGATGCTGCGCCGCTCGGTGGCGTCGAATATCGACCATGTGTTGAAGGTCCGGGGAATCGGCCGGCCGGGACGCCGAGAGCTGACCGATGCGGCCCTGGGGCAGGCGGGTCTGGCGGCCCTGGCGCACCGCCCGGCGAGGACCTTGTCGGGGGGCGAGCAGCAGCGCCTGGCCATCGCGCGAGCCTGGCTGCTGGAGCCATCGGTGGTCTTGCTCGACGAGCCGACCGCCAATCTTGATCCCGGTGCCACGCGCGCGGTGGAAGACCTGATCACCCGGCTCGACGCCACCGGCGCCAAGATCATCATGACCACCCATGACATCGCCCAGGCCCGGCGGCTGGCCGACGAAGTCATGTTCCTGCACCACGGGCGTCTGCTGGAGCACGCCCCCGCGCCTGAATTTTTTTCGGGTCCCCGGCACCCCGATGCCGCCGGTTTCATCGAAGGTAAGTTGATCATCTGAGGAGGACGCAGGGCATGAGAAGAAGCATCCCGGGGCGAACACGCCGTCTTGTCGGTCTGGCCGCAATGATCGCGGCATGGATACCGGCGCTGTGCGCCGCCGAGTCGATCACCGTCGCCTCCACCACGTCCACGGAAAATTCCGGTCTGTTCGAATACCTGCTGCCGGAATTCACCAAGGACAGCGGCATCGAGGTGCGGGTGGTGGCGGTGGGCACCGGCCAGGCTATCCGTATCGCCAAAAACGGCGACGCCGATGTGCTGTTCGTCCACCACCGGCCCTCGGAAGAGGCCTTTGTCGCCGAGGGCTACGGCGTCAGGCGTTATCCGGTGATGCACAACGACTTCGTGATCGTCGGTCCGGCGTCGGACCCGGCCGGTATCAGGGACACCCGCGACGCGGCCGGCGCCCTGGCTGCGATCGCGCGCCGCGAGAGCGTTTTTGCTTCGCGCGGAGACGACAGCGGCACTCACAAGAAGGAGCGCAGCCTGTGGCAGCAGGCCGGCGTGGACCCCGCTGCCGCCGGCGACTCGTGGTACCGGGAGACGGGTTCCGGCATGGGCGCCACCCTCAATACCGCCAGCGCCATGGATGCCTATGCCCTGACCGACCGGGGGACCTGGATCCGCTTCGGCAACAAAGGTGACCTGGTCATTCTCAGCGAGGGGGACCCGGCGCTGTTCAATCCCTACGGGGTGATCCTGGTCGATCCGGAACGTCATCCTCATGTGCGCGCTCAACCGGGACAGGCGTTTATCGACTGGCTGGTATCGCCGCGCGGCCAGCGTCTGATCGCCGACTACCGCATCGACGGCAAACAGGCATTCTTCCCGGACGCCGGAACGCTGCCTCAGGCGGGCGAGCCGCGCTGACGATCCCGTGCCGGGGCCCTCGCGTGACCGCCGGCTGGCGGGATGTTAAAAGAGACCGGATGAACGATATGGGCACCGATCTGGGGGGCTACCCGAGGGACGACATCACCGGGCTGGTCCTGGCTGGCGGTCAGGGCACCCGCATGGGCGGCGTCGACAAGGGTCTGATCGAGGCCCGGGGCAGACCTCTGATCGCCTGGGTACTCGACCGGCTCCGGCCCCAGGTGGGGCCGATAATCATCAACCATGCCCGTAACGAGGAGCGGTATGCCAGCTTCGGTCATGCCCTGGTCACCGATCAGCAGGATGGCTTCTGCGGCCCGCTGGCCGGGATCGCCAGCGGCCTGCACGGGGCGGCGACCCCGCTGATGCTGACCACGCCCTGCGACACGCCCGGGCTGGGCGAGGATCTCGGCCCGCGTCTTTTCGCCGCGATGGTCCGGGATGA
>CBDTYJ010000332.1:0-3095 GCA_965364575.1 uncultured Gammaproteobacteria bacterium | reverse complement strand
TCGACCATGGCGCTGCCGGCGCGGATGGCGGCTTCGACGTCGTCGCCCCCGACGGCACCTGCTTGACCTGCCACCTGGGCGCCATCCAGAGCGCCGGACCGGCTCTGGCCATCCACAGCAAGATCGACGGCAGTGGTCGTTTCCGGGACGAGTTGGGTGATAATTTCGTCTACTCCATCCTCAGCGCTACCGACACGGCTGGCGGCAAAATCGAGCCGGGCGACACGCCCCGGATCACCTTCCGCGTCGACAAGCCCGACGGCACGCCGTGGGATATCGTGAACGATCCCGAGATCACAGCGCTGAACCTCTATGTGGCCTGGGCCACGGCCGATGTCTACAACGGCCTTGAGGACGGCTCGACCTGGGGTCTCCGCGACAATGGCGGCGGCACCGAGGTAGTAGAGGAGCCCGGATATCCGCACCGCATGTACCTGGCGGCCATCCAGGCCTCTCCGAGCCTGGTGCAGAATCCGGACGGCAGTTACACCGTCGATCACTTCGCACCGGTGCCGCTGGACTTCGCGGGTGACGTGATGATTGCGCTGGGTGGTCGTCAGCAGTTCACCGCCACGGACAATGACGGGGTGACGGACTTCTACCGGGCCTATCCGGTCAGCGCGGTCTACTATCCCGACAGCGCCCGGGCGTTCCAGGTCGACAGCAACAACTGTAATGCCTGTCACGAGAAGCTGGCCGCCCACGGCGGCAACCGGGCCGGGAATTATGAGATCTGCCTGGTCTGCCACAACGCCGACCTGCAGATCCAGGATGGAGAGGCGCCGGTGGAGGGCTTCCAGTTCGGATACATGGTCCACAACATCCACAACGCCAGTACCAGCTGGCTGGGCGGCGCGTTTGCCGGGGTGACTTATCCGATCGCGGAGGCCGAGGGCGGCACCGCCGTTTGCGAAGCCTGCCATGTCCCAGGCGGCTACAACTCAGCCCGGGCGACGGCGCGTGCCGTGAGCACCGGCGGTAATCTCGCCGGCGACGACCTGGGCAACAACATCTGGCTCGACGACATCGCGACCACGCCCACGTCGGCAGCCTGCGGTGTCTGCCACACCAGCGCTGCGGCGGTGGGCCACTTCGCGTCCAACGGTGGCCAGGTGGCTGTGCAGAAAGACACCATCTTGGGTGCCACGCCCGGAGTCGGCGGACTGCCGAACGGCCAGGAAGCCTGCGTGGTCTGCCATGGTCCGGGGAGCTCGTTTGACACCACCCTGTACCATGTCACTCCCGAACAGTAACAACCAGAACCGGGGCGCCCGCAACGGGCGCCCCACTAGAACCGCCTTCGGGCCGGGATCCTCTCGGCCCGTTTTCTTTTGCCGGACACCGTCGTCGATATCTGCCGCACTCGTGGGGCACAGCGCACCAGGTTGTCGATCGCCGCTCGACGTGGCTGCGGCAGGTGTCTGTCATTGACCAGTCAAGAGCCTGATCCGCGCCGGTTTCGTGTAGGATACGGTTGTAGTAAATTCGACGCGCAGCCCGCGTTTCGAGTCCGCGGCGAGAGGAACCCATGAGATCGCTTTATCACCCGGCCTCCATCATCTGCCTCCTCTCGCTCTTCGTGATCCCTTCCGCGTTGACCGCTCAGGAAGACGCCGGGGGAGAGGCTGAGGATGGCTACAGTATCCAGGGCGCGAACACCTGTCTGGGTTGCCACGCCGACGAAGTCACGACCGCCATCTTCACCACCAAACACGCTCAGCGGGCCGACGGCCGGACGCCCTTCGGTGACGGCAACACCCAGTGCGAAGCCTGCCACGGTCCCGGCGGCCAGCACATCAAGCGACTCAAGCGGGGCGTGTCAGCCAAAGACCGCCCGTCGATGCCCTACTGGGGGTCGGCCAGCACGGCCAGCACCGCCGAGCACAACCAGCAGTGCATGAACTGCCATCAGCAACAGGTCGGCCTGCACTGGGCCGGCAGCGCCCACGATGTGGAAGAGACCAACTGCGCCGACTGCCACAGTATCCATGCCACCCACCAGGCGGTGCTGCGCCCCGAGACTCAGGCCCAGGTGTGCTACACCTGCCATCTCGAGCAGAAGGCCAATGCGCAAAAGCCCTACGCTCACCCGATCCGATTCGGGCGCATGGCCTGCACCGACTGCCACAACCCTCACGGGTCGGCGGCGGAATACGCCCTGATCCGCAACACGCTCAATGACACCTGCTATGGCTGTCATCAGGACAAGCGTGGACCGCTGCTCTGGGAGCATGCGCCGGTGGCGGAGGATTGCAGCAATTGCCACGAGCCCCACGGGACCATCCATGCGGGCATGCTCAAGCGGACCGCGCCGCTTTTGTGCCAGAGCTGTCATTCCCAGGCCGGGCACCCCAGCATCCCCTACACCTCGGCCGGTCTGGCGGGCAGCGCCACGCCCTCCCAGTACCTGTTGAGCGGCAGCTGCATGAACTGTCACAGCCAGGTACATGGATCCAATCATCCCTCCGGCGCGAATCTGATGAGGTAGCGGCATGAACAGGCCAGCCCCCGAACAGCGAGTCAACAGCCGGATCAATTCCCGCGCGGGACGTTTGGCGGCGATGCTTGTCACCGCCTCCCTCATTATGGCCGCCGGCGCCGCCGAAACTGAGGCGTCCGGACCCGACACCTCCACCTGGAGTTGCGAGTTCTGCCAGTTCAGCGAAGGCTGGACCGGCAGCATCGGCGTTCGGGCCGGATATGTCACCGACAGCGAGACGGCATTCGGGCGCTACACGGGTTATGAGAACAGCGGCGCCATCGGCGGACTCTCCCCGCAGATCGTCTACTGGGGCGAGTCCGGGTACACGGTCACCATGGAGGGTTTCGGCTACAGCCAGGAATCCTTCGACTTCGACGTCGAGGCCGGGCGCCAGGGCAAATGGATGGTCAACCTGGGCTACGACCGGCTGCCGTACCGCTATCTGCTGGAATCGACCCAGACCATCTACCGCCCGCTCGGCGACACCCCGCTGCGGCTGCCGGACGGCTGGGTCCGGGCCGGCGGCACCGGGGGCATGACCAATCTGGCCAGCGATCTGCGCGGTTTCGACCCGGGTTGGGACCGGGAGACTCTGGATGTGGGGGCCGAGTAT
>CBDTYJ010000331.1:0-3096 GCA_965364575.1 uncultured Gammaproteobacteria bacterium | reverse complement strand
CACCGATACCCACCTCTGGGCAGAGAGCTACGAGCGCTCCTTCGACAGCATCCTGTCGCTGCAGGGCGAGATGGCCCGCGCCGTGGCCCAGGCGATCCAGGTCAAAGTGAGCCCTGAGGAGATTCGCACGCTCTCGGACGAACGCAGCGTCCGACCGGATACCTACGAGGCCTACCTCAAGGGCATGTTCCAGATGCACAAGGAGACTCCCAGAGGTTATCGCCGGGGAATAGAAATCCTGACCCAGGCCGTGGAGGACGACCCGACCAGCGGTCTGGCCTACGCCGGCCTGGCCTACGGCTACGCCAAACTGGGCCACAGTCCGCTGCCGGAGGAGGGCGCCTACCCCCGGGCCCGGGCGGCCGCCGAGCGGGCGCTCGAGTTCGATCCGAACCTGCCCGAGGCCCATCTGGCAGTGGGTATGTACAAGCTCTATTACGAGTGGGATTGGGCCGGCGCCGAAGCCGCATTCCAGAAGGCCATCGCCCTGAATCCCAGCCTGGTCACTGCCCACTACCATTACGCCTGGCTGCTAGAACTGCTCGGCGAGCGAGAACGTGCCCTGGCCGCCGGAGAACAGACCACTCTGCTGGACCCCCTCTCGCCCTTCTATGCCGGCTGGCTCGCCGATCAGTACCGCGTCGCGGGCTTGCACGAACAGGCTATCGCCCAGGCGGAGAGTACTCTGCAATTGAGACCCGATTATCCGGTGGCGTGGCTGGTCCTCGGGCTGACCTATGCGGAGATGGGCAAGCCGGAGGAGGGGGTCCGCGCCCACGAGCATCTCGGGGACGATGTGTTCTGGACCTGGGCGCGCGTCGCCACCTTCGTGGCAGCCGGACGTCTGGAGGAAGCGCGAGCCGTGGCGGAGGAGGTAGACCCGGAACCGTCCAACGCGATCCCTCTAACGCTGCTCAATGCCAGCCTTGGCGACCTGGAACAGACCTTGCAATGGCTCGACGTCGCCCGGGAAATACGTGCGCCGTGGTATCCCTGGCTCGTGGTCTGGTTTCCCCAGCTACGCCGCTATCACGATGATCCCCGCCTAAAGACCCTGGCAGAGGAGCTCAAACTGGAATTCATTCCCGCGCAATAGCTATATCTTTCATATACTTCACGCATCTTTCTCTTTTTATGTCTAATTTACCACCGTGTGCGACAGGATGGGGGAACACCCCCCCAATCCGGCTTCAATAATCCCTGACCAGATTCGTCTGTTGGGCGAGACGAAGGGTTTCATGCTCCTCGATCTCCAACAGCGACCCGAGCAACTCCCTGACCTCGGGGATATCCGCCCGCACGAGCAGGGCGCGGTACATATCCATGACCTGGTTGTGAAGCTCCAGCACGTCGCTGCATATCTCCTCACAATCCGCATCATGGTAGGCCTCGCCACAGGACCGCCCAAGCTCGATCGGCTCCCGGCGAAGATAGTCGTAAACCCAGGTATCCAGGGCTTTCGGATCAGCCGCCGTCTCGACCCCGATCAGCATGTTTTCCAGCGCAATCTCGTGATCGGCCAGATATCTGAGCAACCATTTGGCGCGGGATGTCACGGTCTCATCCGCGCTACGCCCGAGACATTCCCCCAGCCGGTGATGGAGAAGTCGGGTAGCTTTGACCACGTCCCTTAAGGTCTGGATATTCACCTTGAGTTCCCCAAAAAAACCCCTCTATCCAAGTCTAGACCCGGAGATGGGGGTCCGGCTGGAAATAGAGGATGGGGCCCGACTCCCGGCCCTGCCCATGGATCTATCATTTCACGATTTAACATAATATACATTATGCGCACTTATTGGCATGAGCTCTAATGGGCCGGTTCGACAGTCCGCTCCTCGATAACGGCTCGACTGTGAATCCTGCATCGGTTATTTCGTTTCTGTCGGCCACCGACTCACCGCAGGCAATTACCGCGGTGAGCCATAGGAGCGGCTTCCAGCCACGATCCTGCTCGGCCAGATCGACGCGGGTTATGGATCACGTAGAGAAGTCTGATCCGGTAATCCGCACCGTCGCGAAGAGCCGTTCTCCTTCCCGGAATCGCGGCTGGAAGCCGCTCCTACGAGAGCATGGCTCCTGCGATGGCGCCGCTCCGGCTTCCTGTGGCCGTTGGCGGCCGGTGAATTTCTCCTGACTGACGGTCTTATCCGTGGCCAGAGACCGTGACCGACAGCATGGCCCGTTCGTCCACCAGCACGTCCACCCCGGCAGCAGGCATGATCCGGGAGACCGGCAGGTCGTCTCCGCGGCGCCAGCGGCGGATGGCATCCGCTTTACCCTGGCCGGTGGCCAGCACCATGACCTGTCGTGAACGGCTCAATCGGGCCGCGGTCAGGCTGACCCGTTCCGGCGGAGGCTTTGGTGCCCCGAATACCGGGATAGCCGGCTCCGATTCGGATTCATGATCGGCAGCGTCACCCGGGAACAGGCTGGCGGTATGGCCGTCCTCGCCGATGCCCAGGAGCACCAGGTCGAATTCCCCGACGTCCGCAAGTTTTCCGGCGTATCTCCGCGCGGAGGCCCGAGGATCCGGACCCGCCGGGATGCCGTGGATGTTTTCTTCAGGGATGCAGGATGCGTCCAGCCAGGCCAGTCTGGCCATGGTCTCGTTCCGCTCGGGGTGGCCGGCGCGCAGGCATCGCTCGTCACCGAACCAGACATGCCAGTCCGGGCCTCCGATTCCGGCCGCCGCCAGCCGCTTGTAGAGACTTTGCGGTGTGGTCCCGCCGGCCAGCACGATGTGGAAGGCGCCGCGGTGTTCGATGGCCTCGGCGGCCGCTGCGGCGATCCGGGATTCCGCCTCCGCGACGAGTTCGCCCAGATGGGTGAACTCATGCCAGCGGATGGCTTGTTGTTCAGCCACGGTGATATCCCCTCTTGGCGGCTTCAGGAGATGCTGCGCTATGCGCCTCTAGAGTCGCCAACGGTGTTCCACCTGGCTCGGCAGCCGGTCGGCCTCGGGCGGCCCCCATCTGCCGGCTGCATAAGCAGGCGGTGCCGACGGATCAGCGGCCCAGGCCTCCAGGACAGGTGCCACGACCCGCCAGGATTCCTCCACTTCGTCATAGCGGATAAACAGGCTGCGATCCCCCTCGA